>JAPFCO010000223.1 GCA_026169505.1 Pseudogracilibacillus sp. | reverse complement strand
GGTATTTCCGCTGTAAATAATTCTGGGAACATATTTTGATATGTTTGAATTAATGGATCTTCCGGGTCGACTACATAAAAGTCAACTTCCCCAGTATATGCGTCGACAACAACCTTCACAGAGTTACGAATGTAGTTATTGTTCCCATTATACGCTTCTGAGTATGGATATCCTTCTGCAGATACATAGGCATCAATGATCCATGCGAGAGAACCATCATCACGAACGAAAATATACGGATCATCATCATACGTAAAGAAAGGAGCAATTTCACGTACACGATCATTAATATTTCTAATTTGTAAAAATTGACTCTCGTCTGTTAATTGATCCGAAACAAGCATTCGTACAGAACCTTCTTTTGCAGCAAATAGTAATCGATTTAATCCTTGTAAAGGAATACCTGAAGTTTCTTCATAACGATTTGTTTCGTTCTCATCTCCTGTAGGGTAATCAAACTCATCTACTTTGGAATTAACGATTACATTCGGGTAAGCTTCTTCTCCAAAATAAAGTTGTGGACGCTCCACATCTAGTACCCCATCAACCGGGATGTTATTCATCATAAATTCCGGTTGTCCCTGTTCCGTCACTTTATTCACATGGCTCATCGCAACGCCGTAACCATGTGTATAACGCAAGTTTTTGTTCACCCAAGTTTGCGCTTGTTCTGGTAGATCATCTGTGCTAAGTTCACGAGCGCCAATAAAGACTTGCTCATATTCTCCATCAATTTCATAACGATCAATATCCATATCATTAAATTTATAATACGTTCTAAACGTCTGTAATTGATTGTAAATATCTAATAATGGCCGTGAATCATTCAAACGAACGTTATCTAACGTCAGTTCATTCCGATCTAACATTTCTTCATCTAGTGAAGCATTTCCTGGGTTTTCCTTCACTTCAATCGTATCCAAATCGTATGCGGCACGTGTAAATTGTAAATTCTCCTCTAAATATGGTTCTTCTCTAGTAAATTCATTTGGAGATACAACATAGTTTTGAACAACAATACTTGCCACTTGGAACAACACTATCGCAACGATATAAATTAATAATGGTTTAATACTCGATTGAACTTTTCCGCGAAATAACGACACGACAATCCAAACAGCCATTAAAATAACGATAGCCGCTAAGACATATGCTTTTGGAATATTAACCAATTTATCCGTATAGCTTAACCCATGAACAACACTTTTTTGAAATAAATTCACTTGGTTTGTTAACAATGTATCGTACCTACCAAGCAAATGAATGCCCGCTAGTACAATCCCTAATACACCAACAGTAGTTGCTAAATGAATTTGTGCATGACGGCTAATACGATACATATTGAAGACAGAATACGCTCCAATTTGAATTAATAAGAAAAAGAAAAATAAATTCAATAATGTATATAAAATGAATTGAATAAAAGGTAATTCAAAAATGTAAAAGGATATATCCATATTAAACATTGGATCTGTTACACCAAAAGATGTATGGTGGATAAATTTCAATGCTTTTTCCCAACCGATACCTTCTACAATGAGACTACCTGTAATACCAATTAAAGTAGACGCTAAAGTAATAACTCCATATGCATAACGATTTTTTGTTATAACAACTGGTAATTGAGCCGGACTATATTGCTTCGTATAACTTAGCCGAATCCAATATAGTGTCATGAAGGATAAAATAAAAAACAGTACGAATCCTGAAATACCTAAAGTAGCTTTACTATATAAAATAGTCGTATATACTTTACTGAAATCAAGCGAATCCATCCATATGTATTTTGTCGCGATTTGAAAAGCCAAAGTTCCTAATACTAAAAGTAAAACAACCGCAATAATTAACGTTGAAAAACGCTTGCCAATTCTTTTTAATTGTTCTAAAGCTTTATCTGAAATAATTTTATTATTATTCATCGATTTCGTTTTCCCTCCCCCTTCTACCCATAGTAACAGAATTACTTCACTTTTTTTATTATTTAATATCTTTTTTAAGAAAAAAGACAAACCCATTTAAGGTTTGCCTTTTCCATTCATATTTTCCTCTGCCATTTCGATGGCTCGTTTTACCATATTTCCAGCGTCACGGGATTTGATACCGCCCCAGCCTTCTCGTTGAATGGTGTCGTAAAACCCTAACTCTTTGGCAATTTCTTCTTTCAACTGTTCTGACATTACACCACGTCGTCTACTCATGAAAGAACATCTCCCTTCTGTTAAGCATCCTTACGACAGTCTTAGTATATGTTGTATTCAAAAGTTAAAACGAGTTAAAATTTACAAAATGTATTCGCATTTTATTTATGAAACCTCGTCTTCTTCTAATTTTACAGCAATAGGTACAGCTAATTTCATTGCCAAATAAATAGCACATAATGCTGCAACAATTTTGGCAACCATAATTGGTACAATTAAATTCGGTTGGAAGTTAGCTGTAAAAGATAAGTGATCACCAAATACAGTAGCTATACAAACAGAGAAAGCAATATTTATTACTTTATCTTTAGCTGGCATGTCTTTAACCATACGGAACATGGCCAAAGTATTAGCTACAGAAGCAACTAGACCCGTGCTACCAATCGTTTGCATACCAAGCGCGTTAGCCAACTTTTGTAGAGGTCTTGCAAATAAATTACGAAACAGATAAATCATTGGAAACGAACCCGCCAGCATGATTCCGATATACCCAGCAACTTCAAGCGCTCGAAATACATCTTCTGAATCCGCTATAATAGGATCGAAACCCCAACCACCGAACACTGAAGTAAAAAAGCCTGTAAAGTACTCAACAATAGAAAATACTAGCACTAATTTAATTCCTATATCCAATATTTTTCCATAAAATAAAAATCCTTTAATCATTGTTTTTGGGTATAATCTTAAACCTACAGCCAATAATACAACAAAGATAATTAATGGGATTAATGTTATTAAAATTTCTGCAAAACTTAATATTAATGGATATAAAGACGGATCATTCGTTGATACGATCTCTCGAATTTGTGGTTTAGATATCGCTATAATAAAGCACGCGACTAATACACCGATTGGAATCGTCAAT
Source organism: Pseudogracilibacillus sp. (assembly GCA_026169505.1). Classification (GTDB taxonomy): domain Bacteria; phylum Bacillota; class Bacilli; order Bacillales; family Amphibacillaceae; genus Pseudogracilibacillus. The sequence continues at coordinate 19,344 of JAPFCO010000223.1, read as the reverse complement.
ATTCCAGCCATGACACCTAATGCCATATATTTATAGTCATTCTTTGATATTAACGCTAAACCGACAGGAATTAAAAAAGTTAAAGTCGGACCCAAAAAGTAACCGATCACCATTGCAATGATCCAAGATTCCCTTGTTTCTGCCAATACATCTGCCAATTGATAACCACCCATATCTACAGCGATCATGGATGTCGCAGCGATGGATGAATCGATACCAAATTGACTTAAGAAAGGGCCTGCTACAGAAGAAATAAATGTTGATAAATAAGGGATTGACGCCATAATACCTGCACATGGAATAAAAATATGACCGATAACATAAAACCCTTCCATGAACTCTCGACCTAGGCCTGTCTCAGCATCCTTCATTGCCGCAAAAGCACCAATAACAGCACATGCCATAATAAGATAAATAATAAAGTCGCTAATAATTTCCATTTACTAACCTTCTTCCATTTCAATACTTTACTACGTTAATACATTACCCAATTAACTATTAAAGCAGAATAAAGTATAAATATCCAGGAATAATTAACTTTTTATTATTATAAATAGTCGTTTAGTTGAGCTGAAAAAAGGAATAAACACAAATGATAATGTATGTAGATACAAAAATAAAAGGCTTTACGAAGATTATTCTCCGTAAAACCTTTTATTTGATTGTACTTATTGTGTCATAAATAAAAAGTAGCAAACAGCGTTCACTACTCTATTACTGCTGCACTTTTTTCTTCATCGAAATTAATTTCTACAGCTTCCGTTAATACGTCAGCGTAACTATACGATACTCTTTCAAAAGCATTTTCTTCTTGGTCTAGCTCTACAACAAAAACAGAAGGATATATTTCTGATAAAACACCTGATCGAATCACTGTTTTCCTTCGACCACCATTAGCTGTTAGCTTCAAACGTTTACCAATCTGACCTTCAAGGCCCTTCTTAATTTCTATTAATGTTTTCACTAAGACTCCACCTCACTGTATATTATCATACCATAGGCTCGTTTTTAAGTCAAATAAAACATACATTATAACAAGTTAGGAGTTGAAAAGCAACCCCTTTATATTATTTTTTTAAAGTATTAAAGTAGAGCATTACGATTAGCTTAATAAGTATAAATATAACAAATACAAAAGCATTCGTATAACTTATTGCGAAGCAAATGCATTTGCTAATTTCGCAAATTCATCCATTGTTAATGATTCGCCTCGTCTTATGCCATCAATTCCCGTAGTATCAAGGATTTGTTTAATTTCCTCCTTTTCATATTGTTCTTTAAAATAATTCAGTAGATTATTACGGATTGTTTTACGACGATGTACAAAGCAAGCTTGGACGATAGAAAAAAATTGTTCTTCATTCACAACATCAACAGGTGGGGTTGCTCTTTTTTCTAATTTCAACACACTAGAAACAACATTAGGTTGTGGCATAAATACAGTTCTAGGTACGTCCATCACAACACTTGCCTCTGTATAATACTGAACCGCGATCGATAATGAACCATATGCCTTTGTATTTGGAACTGCGGCCATTCTTTCTGCCACTTCCTTTTGCAACATCACTGTCATCGATTGAATTTCTGTCTGTTGTTGCAAGACACTCATTAAAATTGGCGTCGTAATATAATACGGTAAATTTGCTACTAAATGAACATCGGTCACATCAGTTAAATGTAGCTGGATTGCCTCATTTAAATCTGCTTTTAGCACATCTTCGTGAATGATTTGGATATTATCATAGGCAGCAAGCGTGTCATCTAGAATCGGCAATAAACGCTGATCAATTTCAAATGCCAACACCTTTTTGCTATGTAATGCTAATTGTTCTGTTAGAGATCCAATACCAGGACCAATTTCAATCACTCCGGATGATGACGTAATATTCACATTTGCAATAATATTTTGCAATATATTTGCATCAATAATGAAGTTCTGTCCTAAGCTTTTTTTAAATGAAAAGCCATATTTCTTTAAAACTTCTTTCGTACGACGCGGTGTCGCAATAAATTCTTTAGGCACGGTCATTCTCCCCTTTTATTATATGCATCATGGCAGCATTTAATTCATCATTTTGTATTTGAAACATTTGTAGGCGCTGTAATAATTGTTTTCCATTGGTATAACCTATATGTAAATGTTCTCCGAGCTGTTCTCTCCTTGCTCGGGACTTTGCTTCACCAATTAAGCCATATCGAATTAGATCTGCTTTCGTTAAGTCGCTTTCTATATCTTGATCTGCAAGCTCATAGACATGTTCTAAAGCATGCTGAATTGCTAAATTTGTAGCATGTTCTATTCCGACACTTTTACGAGTTGCAGTTGCAATTGCTTCTTTTTTTGGTAAAAATGCATGCTTGCAACCAGGTACTTCCTGAGTAATGATATGGCGAATCCGTTCACCTGGATAATCAGGGTCTGTAAAAATGATGACACCTCTTTTTTCTTGTGCGTGTTTAATTAATTGTAGTGTTGCTTGATCGATTGCTGAACCATTCGTTTCAATCGTATCTGCTTCTACAGCTTGTTTTACTTTATTTGTGTCACTTTTACCTTCGACAACAATAACTTCTTTTATCCGCATCTTTTACAGCCTCACTTATCATTCTTTTCATTAAATTGTTCTCGTAAAGATTGTTTTTCATCAACGTAGTAAACATAGACTGTAACATAAGTGCTGGGTTGTTTTTATTAAAAAATACAGAGATACTAAAAAAACACCATTCATAATAATTGATACAGGAGAAATTCGCATCCTGAATATACTTCGCTTTTTAGCGGGCGAGTGTTGAGCCACTTCGGGATACGCCCTAGGATGATGCAATAGCAATAACGCGTATGAAGGTGTTTTTCTTTATTATACATCATTCAGATCATTTACAGAGCCTTCTATACATATATTTACAAACAATTTAAAAATGCTCTTGCCTTTTTCAAGACAAGAGCATCACTATTTTCTATGTTTAATCTAGGATTTTAACTTGAACCGTTCTACGGCCCCAGCTACTTGCAGCTTCAGCTTCTGTCGGGAAAAGAACATCAATTTTGTTTCCATTAATCGCCCCACCCGTATCTCCTGCAATTGCTTCTCCATAACCTTCCACCCATACCCTTGAACCAAGTGGGATAACGCTAGGATCTACTGCAATAACTTTTGGTGTTGGACTACTTTTTAAATTCATTCCAGTTGCCGAAACTCCCGAACAACCAGCACAATCTGGACCATATGCCGTTGCTTCCATCGTCAATACTTTACTTGATGAAGGTTCAGCTGAACTTGAGCTTTCACTTTTATCTTCACTCTTAGAACTCGGACGCTCATTGTTTTTCTTCGTCGCTGTCTTAGCTTTGTCATTTGAAGTAACTTCTTCTACTGCGACTTCTTTCGTACCGATAGCAATGATTTCATTCTGTTCTTCTTCGATTACTTCTTCATCAACTACTTCACGGTTTGCTTCTTTTCCATTTTCATACGTAATCTCGAATGTTTTTAGTAAAGTACCTTTTTTTCCTTCAGTAACTGTGCGTGTTTCTCCTTTTTCCAACGAATCATCATCTTCTTCTTCTGTTTCAAACGGAATACTTTCTTCTACTTCTTCTTCATCTGTTTTAATCTGAACGATTGATACTTCCATATCTTTCTTCACTTGCTTATCTAAACCTGGTTTAACTTTGTCTTTTTTCTTAACTGAAATATCATTTGCCTCTAAAAGCTCATTAACCGTACCGCCTGTCGTCCATAACTCTTTCTCTTCATTACCATCTTTTACTGTAACAGGGAATGCTTTTTCTACTTCTATCTCTATATTATCGCGTAAAATTTCAATGTTAGTATGAGAAATTTCATCGTGTTTTGAAAAAGTTAAGCTTTCTTCTCGGAAAAACTCACCAACTGTTTTAGCTGTTGTGTGATACTCCTCCGTCTTACCATCAATAGTTAATAGGATTTTATCAGCTGAGTCTAATTCAATTTTCATCCCATCTTCTATTGTAGTCTTTTCACCATGCGACAATTCATCATGCTTTCCAACTTCGATGCCTAAATCATCTAGAAGTTCTCCTACAGTGTCAGTGTCTGTTTTCACAGTCTGCTCTTGGCCATCTGCAGCAAATACAACTTCTGTCTTCATGCCATCAAAGACTGCCCATGTTGAAAAAATAGTAACCACCATAACTGAAAATGCCGAGTAAACCGACTTCGATCTCGCAGTCATAAGTGGCTTTAATAATTTTTGCATCTTTTTTCCTCCTCGAATACGTTACCAATTATAGGGATAATTAATTTTTAAGTCAAAATCAGTACGGTTACGAATACTTTACAAATACATTACAACTTACCTCTATATTACGAATATTCAGTTATTATATTCACCCTTTCATGATATGACAGTGTTCTTACTACCTTGAAAAAGATGAATAGCCTATAGAGGAACCTTTGAATCTATGAAAATATGATTTGAAAAAGAAAAAAACAGCTTAGCAACATGCTAAACTGTTCTTATTATATCCATTTTTCACTCTTTTATACTAAATATCTCAAATGCATTACGAGTTGTGATTTTACATAGCTTCTCATAATCTATTTCTCTTAATCGTGCAATCTCCTCTGCTACAAGCTTTACATATGCAGGCTCATTTCTTTTCCCACGATATGGATGAGGCGCTAAATAAGGCGCATCCGTCTCGATTAACAACCGGTCTAATGGAATGACTTTTGCGACTTCCTTAACTTCATGCGCGTTTTTAAATGTAACAGGACCACCTAAAGAAATATAAAAGTTCATATCTAAACAAGGTTTCACCTCTGCGACTGTTCCACTATAACAATGCATAATTCCTCCAACCTCAGCCGCATTCTCTTCTTGTAATATACGGATCACATCTGAAGTTGCTTCTCGATTATGAATAATAATCGGCATATCGAGCTTTTTAGCTAGACGGATTTGTTGACGAAACACTTTCTCTTGAACATCCTTTGGGGACGTATCCCAATGATAATCTAAGCCCATTTCACCTAAAGCAACTACTTTCGGATGCTCTGTCAATGTTTGTAACCAATCTAAATGGCGCTCCTCATAATGAATCGCATCGACCGGATGCCAACCAACAGCTGCATAGATACTTTCATACGTTTCTGCAATCTCTATTGCCAGTGGAATCGTTTCATCATCAAAGCCAACAACAATCATGTGGGTTACTCCGGCACTCTTTGCCCGTTCAATTGCCTCTTCTCGATCTTCTGCAAATTGCCTAGCATTCAAATGCATATGTGTATCAAATAACATGATTTTTCCTTCTTTCATGCGAGAAAAGGTCGCCCCCTCCTTAGAGTTTGACCTTTTCTTTGTTTTTTACTCTACAACAGAACCATTCGGTAAAGCTGCATCTGTCGTGGCAAGCGAAAGCGATCCATCTGGACCTTCTCCAGATAAAATCATCCCTTCTGACAACTCTCCTCGTAATTTAACAGGTTTTAAGTTCGTTACACAGATTACCTTTTTACCAATTAACTCACTTGGTTCATAGTATTGTGCTATTCCTGAAATAATCTGACGCTTCGTCTCGCCTAAATCGACTTGTAACTTTAATAATTTATCTGCGTTTTTCATCTTCTCCGCATGAATTACTTCTGCTACACGCAAATCTAACTTCATAAAGTCATCATAAATAATTTCTGCCTTATCATCTGCTTCAGTTGCTTCAACCTCTTCTGATACTGTTGAAGTCATTAAACCTTTAATTACTTCAACTTCTTTTTCCATTTCTAATCTTGGAAAAATCGGTTTTCCTTTCACTACCTTTGTACTTACCGGGACAATACCACGCTCATATAGGCTCTCCCATGTTTGCAAGGAAGCATCTGTAATACCTAGTTGGCTGAACATTTCATTTGATGAATCCATTAAGAATGGTTTTAATAAAACAGCCGTTAAGCGTAAAGATTCAACTAAATGGGCCATCACATTACCTAGACGTGCTTGTTTCGCATCGTCTTTTGCTAATACCCAAGGTTCTGTTTCGTCAATATATTTATTTGTTCGACTAATTAATTGCCAAATGGAAGCTAACGCAACGGAAAACTGCATCTCATCCATCGCTTCCTCTACCTTCTTAATGGTATCATTCATTGATTGTTCCAGGTCCGCATCAACAGGATCTTCTCCTTGTACATATGCTGGAATTTCGCCTGCGAAGTATTTATCAATCATCGTAACCGTACGATTTAATAAATTACCTAAATCATTTGCTAAGTCATAATTAATACGTTCTACAAATCCTTCAGGAGTAAATACCCCATCTTGTCCAAATGGTACTTCACGTAATAAATAATAACGTAATGCATCTAATCCATAATGATCAATTAGCACATCAGGATCTACAACATTCCCTTTTGATTTAGACATTTTTCCATCTTTCATTAAAATCCAACCATGTGCGAAAACCTTCTTCGGTAACGGTAAATCAAGTGCCATTAAAATGATTGGCCAATAAATCGTATGGAAACGCACAATTTCTTTCGCCATAATATGCACATCTGCAGGCCAATACTTTTTGAACTTCTCCTCATTATCGCTACCATACCCTAATGCCGTAATATAATTTGTTAAAGCGTCAATCCATACATAAATAACATGTTTTGGATTTTCCGGAACTTTAATTCCCCAATCAAATGTTGTCCGTGAAACAGCTAAATCCTCTAAACCTGGCTTGATAAAGTTATTCAACATCTCGTTTTTTCGACTGACTGGTTGAATAAATTCTGGATGGTCTTCATAATACTTCACTAACCGATCTGCATATTTACTCATTTTAAAGAAATATGATTCTTCACGAACTTTCTCTACCTTTTTACCGCAGTCTGGACAATGACCATTGTCTAATTGTAAATCTGTAAAGAATGATTCACATGAAATACAGTACCAACCTTCGTATTCATCTAAATAAATATCCCCTTGATCTAGTAACTGTGTAAAGATCTTCTCGACAATTTGTGTATGTCGATCTTCTGTCGTACGAATAAAATCATCATTCGAAATTTTAAGCTTTTTCCATAATGCTTGAATCGTATCAACAATTCCATCTAAATATTCCTTTTCTCCTAATCCAGCTTCTGCTGCTGCGTTTTGGATTTTTTGGCCATGCTCATCCGTCCCTGTTAAATACATCACATCATAGCCACGTAATCTTTTATAGCGTGCCATAGCATCACCAGAAACAGTTGAATAAGCATGTCCTATATGCAAATTTCCGCTCGGGTAATAAATTGGTGTTGTAAGATAAAACGTTTTGTTATTTTCTGACATTCCACTATCTCCTCTTCCATTAGCAATGAATCAATTTCATCATTACAATAAACAGCAACGACGTTATAATAAGTAATTAATCATGTTATACCGAAACTACATATTGTAGCTTCGTAGTGGTAAACCCACATGATGAAATTGATTCATATATAAACTAATTATTTCTATCATCTATTGTATAGACTTTTAATTATCTTTTCCAATTTGAAAGTAAACAATGACATATTTTCCATTTTACTATATAATTATGATTGGTAACGACTATACAACTTTTTGTACACACATTTCATTGTGCGAATTTTTTATTAACTGAGTGAATTTCATAATGATCTAGCGATAAATCCGGATTATGAAATTGATTAAATGTCACATTGTTACAAACAGATGTCAATCAGTTGTAGAGTTTGTTAACTATTTTATATTGTTGCCAAGAAAAACAATAGAGTGCTACAATGGTATAGAAATATTTTACAAACCATACCCCTTTTATCCAGTTATTATCGTATATAAAAGGGTAACATCAACGAACGATTCATATTATCTACATTTTGAAAGGAGATCAAGAATTAATCATGAAATCTACAGGTATGGTAAGAAAAGTCGATGAACTTGGTAGAGTAGTTATTCCAATCGAATTGAGACGCTCACTTGACATTAAAGAAAAAGATGCAATTGAAATTTATGTCGATGAAGATCAAATAGTCCTAAAAAAATACGTTCCAAACATGGCTTGTCACATTACAGGTGAGAACACAAGTGATAACGTGGCATTAGCTAATGGAAAACTTGTCCTTAGTCCAGAAGGTGCAAAAGAATTAATAGACGAGATTCAAAAGCACTTCTCATCAAAATAAATAATCCTATTCATAGATAAATAGGAACTAAAGATAATTACTGTTTATTGTACAGACCATTCATTTGGATCTTAATTATTGAAAATTCAAGCTTGCTTTCAACAGAGAGCAAGCTTTTTTTGGCTATGCTTTTACATATTTATTCATTTTTGGATATTATATGAAATTTTTTGTAAATGTCTCTTCTTGACACATTACGATCTACTGCTACTTTTTTTAGCGCCATTTTATGCGGAACTCCTTCCTTTTCCTCATAATATAGCACATGTTCTTCGATCGTTAAATCTATCCACCATGACGCATCTGTTTGCACTTCATCTTCTATTCCCTCAATAACAATGCAACACTCGCCCTTCATTGTCTGGTCCTTTATACGGTCCCCAACATCTTCGGCTCGACCACGAATAAACTCTTCATATACTTTTGTTATTTCCCGGGCAATGGCAATCTCCCGGTTCCCCAATACTTTCGCAATCAGTTGGATCGTGTCTTTCACACGATGAGGGGATTCATATAAAATAATGGTTGCTTGATATTGTGCCAATCTAGTTAACTCAGCCGTCTTTTCTTGTTTTTTTCGAGGTAAAAACCCATAAAAAACAAATTCATCTGTTGGCAAACCAGAACCAATTAATGCCCCTAAAGCAGCATTTGCACCTGGAAGAACGATTACCCGTAAGTGATGTGCAATAGCCTCTTTCACTAAATCATAACCCGGATCCGATATTGCTGGCATCCCTGCATCACTCACTAATGCCAGTTCTTCTCCAGCTTGAAGTCTTGCAATAATTTGATTTGTCCGCTCCCGCATATTATGTTCATGATAACTAAGTAATTGATTTTTTATATCAAAATGGTTTAACAATTTTTGTGTATGCCTTGTGTCTTCTGCTAAGATGAGATGCACTTTTTTTAAAGTATGTAGAGCACGTAATGTAATATCATCTAAATTCCCAATCGGTGTTGGTACAATATACAATATGCCTTTACCGTCATCTTGAAAACTCTTTTGTATGTGCATTAGTAATCCTTCCTTTTATAAGTAGCTATTAAAATCAATTTCATAATTACAGAAAACAGCCACGACGCTATAGTTTGTAGTTAAGAACGTTACAACGAAACTACATGTTGTAGCGGTGTGGCGGAAAACCTATATTATGCAATTGATTAATTAATGCTAATTTTGCCTCGCGATGTAACTTCTTAATTTGTTGTTCTCGCCGCAATGCATCCCCTTTTGAATCAAGTGTCTCCAAATAGACGAGTTCAAATGGACCACGACCACGAGTGTATTTCGCACCTTTCCCACCCTCATGTAATAGTAAACGATGCTCCATATCGATTGTATATCCTGTATATAAAGTATTGTCTTTACATTTTAACATATAAACGAAGTGGTTATTCCCCATAAATAATGTTCCTCGCTTCTTCCGTATATTTCCCGTTTTCCTCATAAATATAAAGTGGCGGAAGCATCTTCAAGCCTACTTTACCATCCCGTATCCCTTCTAATAGTACAATATTCGCTTCTTTGCCTCGTTTTGGATAGACTAATCGCATTCGCTTTGGTTCAATTGCATACGTCCGAAATAGTGTGAGTAGATCGACTATTCGTTCCGGTCGATGAACAATCGCTGTTTTCCCACCCGGTTTTACATAAAGCTTACATGCTTGAACAACCTGTTCTAATGTACAACAAACTTCGTGGCGAGCAATCGTCAAATGTTCATTCAAATTATGTTGTCTCTTATGTGTCGTCGAAAAATAAGGTGGGTTACATGTCACAACATCATAGAAACTTTGCTGTAACGCTGCTTGTCTTTTTGTCAAATCCCCTTGAACAATGGAGATTTTCTCTGACAATTCATTTAATTCAATACTCCGCTTCGCCATTTCAGCAAGTCTTTCTTGAATTTCTAGACCAACAATATTACCATATGTACGCTGCGATAATAATAAGGGAACTGCCCCATTACCAGTACATAAATCTAATATATTCCCTTTATTAATTGGCATATATGCAAAATGGGCTAATAAAACTGCGTCTAGAGAATAAGAGAAAATCGTTGGACTTTGAATAATTTTAATCGATTCATCATGTAAAAGGTAATCGATTCTTTCATCATCATATAACTTCATCACATCTTACCCACCTTTAGAATACTTGGCCCGCGTTATACTTATGCAGTAAAGAAATATCCCCTAATATCAATGGAAATGCTCCATCTATAGGGGATGTACATAGCGTGTATTAGATTAATCAAACAGTTCGAGGCAAAATAAGCAATCTTCATCTGTTCTTGGGCTTCCAAATTGCATATGACAAATGTGAAAGCCCTCTTTGTAAATTCGAGCTAAGTTATCAAAACCTTCACCAGGTAATGTAGCTGATTCTTTTTCTTCTGTTGTCTCCGATGAATCGCTTATTTTGTTACCTAAATACGAGCGTAAATGTTTGTTTTCAACATTTAGTCGATGGTTTTCTTCAATAATCCCACTTAAATCTCCTTTTAAATGACCGAGTTGCTCATATAATTCGCCAATTTGCGTTTCCATATGGGAAACTTGATCAAATATTTGCCTCTTATTCACTCCTTACCACCTCTTTATTCTGAGACAGGTACAGAAATAATATTTTCATCTATTAATTCATCTAATGTATATTCTATGATTGTCTCATCTTCATATATTTTAATTTCAATAAGAGCTTCTAATAAGTTTAGACCTACCACTTTGCCAGAACCTTCCGCGATTACAATTTCTTCACCTAAATCGGGTAATTGTTTCTTAGCATCTTCATAATTATCATTCTCATATTTTAAACAGCACATTAATCTACCACAAAGGCCAGATATTTTTGCTGGATTTAGCGATAAGCTTTGGTCCTTCGCCATTTTGATTGATACTGGATCAAAATCCCCTAGAAAAGTAGAACAACATAGCATCCTACCACAAGGACCAATTCCACCTAATAACTTTGCTTCATCACGTACACCAATTTGGCGTAATTCTATTCTCGTTTTAAATTGAGCTGCTAAATCTTTTACTAAATCCCGAAAATCAATTCGACCTTCCGCAGTAAAATAAAAGATTACTTTATTTCGATCAAACGTATATTCCACATCAACTAAGTTCATCTCAAGTCGATGATCATCAATTTTCGTTGCACATACACGTAGAGCCTTTGTTGCTAATCGCTCGTTTTCTGCTACATTATCTTTATCCGTCTGATTTGCAATACGCATCACTTTCTTTAACGGTAATACAACATCATCTATATCAACTAATTTATTTACAATAACCACTTTACCAAATTCGACCCCACGAATTGTCTCAACGATAACGTGATCATCTATTGTTATATCAAATTGATTTGGGTCAAAATAATATATTTTACCCGCCTCTTTAAAGCGTACTCCGATTACTTCTATCATGATAACCCACCTTTAAAATTGAAGTACTAATTGTTCCATCACTAATGTCGGATGAACATATTGATTCATTTTCTGTCTAGCATGTAAAAGATCTTTTAGCATTTGAAGTAATCTCTTTTGCGTAAACTGATTCACAGCCCTTTGCAGGAGGCCATCTCCTGGTTGAAACAAAAATGTATGATTTTCTCGTCCCATTTGAAAATGGACCACGTCATTTATAGCGATAATAAGTATATCTAATCCTAATGCTTGATCTTGTCGTTCTTTTAACTGTGGCAACCATTTTTGATGAACGAATAAATAACGTTCCTCATAATTATCTAGTAATTCATAAATAAGTTGTGTTACTATATCTCGGATTTCGTAAAGCTTTTCTTCCTTATGATACATAATCGCATCATCTATATTATTCGTTAAAGCACTCAATAATCGTGCGTTATTTTCATTAATGGATTCGTTCTCTAACTGTACTAATCTATGTTGAAAAGCCGTTTGATCTAACGGCTGAAGGTCTATAATCTGACAACGAGAGCGGATGGTCGGAATGATACTTTGACCATTATCTGTTAATAGAATTGCAGTCGTTTCCATGTCAGGTTCTTCTAAAAACTTCAAAATTCGATTGGCAGCATTTACAGTTAATGCTTCTGCCCCCGAGATAATGTATATCTTTCTAGCTGTTTCTAACCCTGTATAGACAAATTCTTTTCGCAATAAATCAATTTGTTCATTCTTAATTGTTTTACCATCGGATTCAATCCAATGTACGTCAGGATGATTCCCAGTCATAATCCGATTACATTTATGACAGTCTTGACATGGTTCAATGCCTTGACGTTGTTCACATAAAAGCGTCATTGCTAATAAAGTTGCAAAGTCCTTTTTCCCTGTTCCTCTTGTTCCTTGAATAAGGTAGGCATGGGAAATACGGTTACGCTTCAGACTATTTATGATAATTTTACTTGCTAATGGTTGAACTGATTGTAACTCGCCCCATGTCTGCATATAAAGACATCCTTCATCATGTATATAAGTTAATTAGTAATCCACGGATTTCTCCAATAACACCTAATAAATCAACTGTCTTCTTTTCTTGGTCTAACATATCTTCTGTTAAATCAATTAATTTTCCATCTATTTCTTCTACAGTCGTCAGTTTCTGGCTGTATTGATTTGCATGAAAATTTTGTTGATGATTCAATTTCAAGCCTTGATAAACTGTTTCTTGTAAAAATTCCTTGATCATTCTTTTAAACTTCGCCAATTCACGAAAGGAGCGAAATTTAGCTAATTTCTCCCCTTGCTTTGTAATATCGTCTATTAACCTACCTAAATCTTCGCGCACTAATTTTTGTGACTGTGTTTGTACCATTTTTTCAAAATCGTACTTTCCTTCCCTTGTCTTCTGTACAGGGGATTGGTTCACTTTAGAATGCATTTCCTGACCAATTTTCATCTTGGGTGCCCCTCTCTACTAAAAGCGAAAAAAGGATTCGATCGGTAAAATAAATACAGTTGCACCGCCAACTTCTACTTTAACAGGCTTTGGGATATATGAATCCGCATTCCCCCCCATTGGCGAGATTGGTGCTACCATCTGTTCTCTTTGTGAGCAATTATCTTTAATGATTTTCAATGCACTATCAATATGCTCATCCTGACAACCTATCATTAATGTTGTGTTTCCTTCTTTCAAAAAACCTCCCGTCGTTGCTAGTTTGGTTGTTTGAAAATTGTCATCACTCAAAGCATTCGTCAACCGATTTGAATCTTTGTCTTGAACAACAGCAATAATTAATTTCATTTTATTCATCCTCCTCACTTAAATATGAAATGATATATTCAAAAGCCAGTGCAGATACATTGTCCACTTCTTGATCAGCATCGACTCTTTTTATTCGCTTAGGGAATCTTTTTAATAATAATTGATACCCTTCATATACTTTATGATGAAATGACAGTTCCTCTAAATCGAGGCGATTTCTTTCTCTTTCTGTATTTAATGCGATACGTTGTAACCCTTTTTCAGGAGTTAGGTCAAAAAATAATGTTAGAGAAGGCATACAGTCCTCAATCGCAAATTGATTGATTGTCAGCACTTCATCGATACCAATATCACGAGCATATCCTTGGTATGCCAAGCTACTATCAATAAAACGATCACATAAAACGATTCGGTTCTCCTTTAATGCTGGAATAACCTTTTGAATTAAATGCTGTCTACGAGCTGCTGCATACAGTAATGCTTCTGTTCGTTTTTCCATCTCCGTGTGTGCTGGATTGAGGATGACCTGACGAATTTGTTCAGAGATAGAAATCCCGCCCGGTTCACGAGTAATAAGGACATCATACCCTTTTTGTGTTAATTTATCTTTTAGCAGTTCCAGAACCGTCGTTTTCCCAGCACCTTCTCCACCCTCAACCGTAATAAAATGCCCCTTCACTAAAACAACTTCCCCTCTATATATGAGCCATTCCATGTATGAAATAATAAATGTTCCTAAGTCTATTGTATCATGGTTTTTAATTATATTTAAATGTCAAATACTATTATTTGATTATGTATAACAATTGTTGTGATCTAAGCTGTCGTTGTGGGATTCATAAAGCCGCTAAATCTCATAGAAAATGTATGTTTTCTACTAAGGATAAAGATTTACATCGCGTGTAGGAGCTAGACGGGAGTCCAATGAGCAGTTGAGAGATTACGCATAAAAGCTCCAGCAAACTAGTTTATGTCTGTTAAAATGGACATTTATATACAGTAACACTCTTACTTCTTTCGATGATTACGTCAAAAATCATTTTGTTATATAACACTCATTTTAAACCGTTCCTGTACAAATGCAAGGTAAAAGAAAAAGCGCGAGCATAGTAATGATGACTCCTAAATTCAATCACTGTCTCACGCATTTTTATATTAAACTGTCATGATCACTGTTATGAATAAAGGGTTGATTGATTGATCGGCTTCATTTTTTGTACATAGTAACGATATTTCGCTTCTCTAGTGTCTGTATGGACCATATTGTATTCACATAACGTACAAATAAACGAAGCATAAATATAAATCCCTTGTAAACTATCTTCCTCACAGATAATACATTGTCCCACCTTAGCCACCTCCGTTAGTTTAGTAGATAGCTTCTCCTAATCTAACGGAATCTATACATGCACCACTTGATGACTCATTACATCAATAAAAACAAATGAATACATGCGAGAGAAATAACGCCGAACAATCCTAACACACTACTAATAAGAACGGTAAAAATATTGATGGGAATATGTAACCCAATTGAACCGCCAAATACATTGACGAAAAACAAAAATAAAATTCCAATCGTTACTCGAATGGCACCTTGACCTATAAAACGCGTGATTAATGTTGGTGCCCTAATAAAAAATATGATTAGCGTAATACCAATTGCAGCGAGAATAATGATGGTTTGCATCTATGAACAGCTCCTTTTTACCTTTACTACTGTTTATGTACAGTCAGTAAAAATTAGAACTGTTTCCCTTGCAAAAGGTATTTAGTAGCGTAATAAACTTACTTTGCGATGCTTTGCTTCCCTAATCAGAAACATATACTTCGCTTCAACCAATAACAACTTTTGCCTTGTTTCCATCATTGGATCAATCCCATTATCAACAATATGACGCAGTTTTTTCCATTCTGCTTCAATTTGAAAAATAGAATCCAATAGTTCACGATCTGTTTCTCTTTGTTTTTTCCTTCTTTTCATAGTTTCACCCTATTATCTTAATCAATTTCATCATACGGATTTATCGCTACAACATGTCGTTTCGTAGTAATACTTTTAACTATATGTTGCAGCGTTGCAGCTGTCTCTTGTAATGATGAAATTGATTCATCTATTTATCTTTTTGGGTATTCGGAAAATAATGTGGAAATTTATTTTGCTTTCTATCTTTGCAAATGGAATATACTCGCTTTCCGTGGGCGAGTGTTGAGCCTCCGACGTACAGGACGTACTAGTGCAGACGACGTCACAGGACGTGACGGTCTTAGTCTGCCTCGGGCTTCGCCCTGTGGAGTCTCGCATATTCCATTTGCTAGGTTGCAAGAAAATCTTCACACTTTCACACAAAAATCCGAATACCCATCTTTTTTAGATTATAGTTCTCTACGCCCTTCTAACGATTTAGCTAATGTTACTTCATCCGCATATTCTAAATCGCCCCCAACAGGTAATCCATGCGCAATTCTTGTTGCTTTAATCCCGGAAGGCTTCACTAAACGTGAAATGTACATCGCTGTTGCTTCCCCTTCAATATTCGGATTTGTCGCTAGAATAATTTCTTTCACATCATTATCCTTCAAACGCTGAATCAAACTTGGGACATTAATATCTTCTGGACCAATTCCATCCATCGGGGAGATAGAACCATGTAACACGTGATATTTCCCATTAAATTCACGCATTTTTTCCATTGCGATGACATCTTTTGAATCCTCAACGACACAAATAATCGAATCATCCCGCGTATGATCTTGGCATACAGTACATGTTTCTTGATCCGTGATATGCCCACAAATAGAACAATGTGCTAGTTCTCGCTTGGCACTAATTAATGCTTTAGCAAAATCTACGACATCATCATCGTTCATGTCAATCACAAAAAAAGCCAGACGGACAGCCGTCTTTGGCCCAATACCTGGCAATTTTGTAAAACTATCAATTAATTTTGAAATTGGTTCTGGATAATACATTCCTTTTGCCTCCTAAGGCAACCCAAGGGATTAAAACATTCCCGGCATATTCATTCCTTTAGTAAATTTGCCCATTGTTGCTTCTGTTTTATCTTCAATTTGTTTCATTACATCATTAACTGCTGCTAATACCAAATCTTCTAACATCTCCACATCATCCGGATCAACTACTTCTTCTTGAATCGATACATCGGTGATATTTCTGCTTCCATCAGCTTTAACTGTAACGACGCCACCACCAGCAGACGCTTCAAACTCCATAACCAATAGTTCTTCTTGTGCCTTCATCATTTTCTTTTGCATTTGCTGCATTTGCTTCATCATATTACCCATATTACCCTTCATTGTTATTCCTCCTTTAAAATATATGACGCTCATTTAATCATTATGTGTATTATTTAACTATAAGCACCGTTGACTTGCACTACAGGCTGCTGCTTTCCTCAGGGCTGCTTGAGCCTCCTCGGAAGAAATACACTTCCTGCGGGGTCTCAAGACTCATGCTATTCCCGCTGGAGTCAGCCGCCTTTCGCTCCAGTCAACTAGATAGTCTTTATAAAATTAACTCATCTGTATCATTTAGTCTTGAATTTCTACAATGTCTTCACCAAACAGCTTTTGTGCTTCTGTTACAACAGGTTGCTCCTCTTGTATCTCTTGCGGATTCGTCTGTTCTTGATTTTGGATATATTGTTCCCTGATTTCTAACCAATTCTGTTCTGGTACAGGAATAATCGGTAAATGATTCGAAATTGTATTAGCTAATATCGACTCCACCATTTCCTTATGATCTAAAAATAAAGAACAATGAATCTCATATTTAAATGCCACGACTAATTCTTTATTAGAAGCTGCGGCAGGCTTACTATCTTGAATAGTTGCATGTGCTGGGGCATTCGTTCTTTTTAATTGCTCTAAAAAGTCTGCCCACTGACTTTGCACTTTTTGTAATGCCGATTTCTCTGCTTGATCTAGCACGGAACGGATTCTTTCATACGGAATATCGTATGAGTTCCCTCGCGATCGTGTCGGCTCTCTCCGACGTTGTGGTGCAGCTGGTTGTGCCGTAGCAGGCTTACTCTCTAATTCTTTCACATGTTTTTCTAATTGATTCACTCGGTTGATCAACTGTTGTATATCTTCATTCGGTATCGTTGCATCCGGTTGAGATACTTGGACTTGTTGCACTTCCTGTTCATGGCGATTCGTAATCGTTAAAATCGTGATTTCGACAAAAATACGCGGACTGTTTGTCCACTTTATTTGCTGCTCACATTCTGTCATCGCAATGATTGCATCTTGAATCCATTGGACATCTATCTTTTCTGTTAGTTGCTTAAAAGCATCAGTCACGATAGCCCGCTCTAAATAGCCTGCTAAATTTGCTGTCGTTTTATAAAATAAAACATCTCGTAAGAAGTAAATCATATCAAAGACAAAACGCCCAGGGTCTTTCCCATTCATAACCATCTCATCGAATAATTGCAATGTTGTTTCCGTATGTTGTTCAAACATCGCTTCGGTCATATTTGTTAAAATCTCCTGAGAAACACTGCCTGTTACAGCAAGCACATCGTTCATATTCACTTCATCATCACTGTAAGAAATCGCTTGATCTAATATACTTAATGCGTCACGCATCCCACCTTCAGCTGCGAGTGCGATTGCCTCAAGTGCCTCTGAAGTTATCGCAACTTCTTCTTGTTCCATAATTTCTTTCATGCGATCAGCAATGACTTTATTATTAATTGACTTAAAATCAAACCGCTGACAGCGCGAAATGATCGTTAGCGGAATTTTATGCGGCTCTGTTGTAGCTAACACAAATACGACGTGTGCTGGTGGTTCCTCCAATGTTTTCAATAACGCATTAAAAGCGTTAACTGAAATCATATGAACCTCATCGATAATATATACTTTATATGGAACAGTACTAGGTGCATATTTTACTTTATCGCGAATATCACGGATATCATCTACACTCGTATTGGACGCTGCGTCAATTTCAATCACATCTGAAATCGAGCCATCTAATATGCCAAGGCATGCATCACATTCATTACAAGGTTCTTTCGCTGGCATCTTTTCACAGTTAATCGTTTGTGCAAATATTTTTGCTGCACTCGTTTTTCCAGTACCACGAGGTCCGGAAAATAAATACGCATGCGAAAACTTGCTATCTGATATAGCATTTTGCAATGTTTGTGTGATATGTGATTGTCCTACGAGGTCCTTAAATGTACGAGGCCTCCAAACACGGTACAATGCTTGATAACTCATCCGACATGTTCCCTTCTTCTTTCATTCCTATTATATCGTATTTCGCTACCATTTTGTACTATTTACAATGAATCCATTCATAGCACTTTATCTTAAAAGAAACGAGTAATTGCCACTCTCTCTTTTTATTATTCTTCATTACTCTCTTCAATTCGTTTCATAAACTCTTTTGCCGCACTATATCCTTGTTGCTGCAAATACCAATTATTCACTACCGCTTCAATTAAACCAACCACATCACGTCCCGGTTTAATTTGAATTTGAATATATGGAATTTCCACATCCAAATAAGATGTATGTTTTGATTCTACTTCAATATCATTGTATAAAGCATTGTCTTTCCACGGCGTTAATTCAATATCAAGCGCAATTCTTGTTTCATCTTGGAATGCTCCACGGCCATACATTCGTACAACATTCATCACACCGATGCTTCGCAATGCTAATAACTCCCGGTTTGTTTCATTATGTGTCCCTATTAATGTTTGTGGGCTTAATTTCTTTAAAACAACAATATCATCCGCGACAAGTCGATGTCCGCGCCCAATTAAGGAATGTGCTGTTTCACTTTTTCCAACCCCAGAAGCACCGCGCAGTAATACGCCAATTCCTGATACATTCACACACACGCCATGCACAGCAATTTCATCTGCAAGCCGATTAATTAAAAATGCATCAATTTTCTTAATGAATTCATAATTGGATTCATCCGTTCGTAACAGTGGAATATCTC
>JAPFCO010000039.1 GCA_026169505.1 Pseudogracilibacillus sp. | reverse complement strand
CCTGTAGGATTTGGCACCGTTAAAAGCAAAGCGTTATTTGCTTTAAGGTTGCTGGGTTTCGCAGGGCCTATCCCCTCCACCACTCTTGATAAGAGATACTTTGAATCATTTAGAATTTAATGATTATTATATAACCTTATAAAATAAATGTCAACCATTTATCGGGAATTTTCAGTTTTGTTGCTTTCTTTCTGGTTTACTTTAGCCCATCTAAACCAACTCACAGCATTAGAAAATTGCTTCATACACCGCTCCACGAATTGACATATAATTTTTTGAAGGTATTGAAACATTTATGTTAAGATGAATACATAATATTACGAATACTCCCGTTCAACAAACGGGCATTTTGCGGAATAACTTAATGGATAATTATGTGGGGAGATATTATATTTCAATTAGTGCTTCTTATTATTTTAGTAGTGATAGTTGCATTAATTGTGTTATCCATTCGTGCGCTTTCAAAACGGTCTAAACAAATGGATAGAATCGAAAATAAATTAGATGCTGTGAGCAAACAAGATAAAGAGGATAATTGATAGTTCAGCGGACGCGAAAAGGCAATAAGGTCGCATTCCCCAGAATAGGGCCAAATTGCGGTGTAGCTTAAATAACCCGTTCGTCATCGTATGAATAGGAAAAACCAGATGGAAGAGGAGCTAACTTTAAATGGAATACTACGGACTCCCGCCCGGATTTTGGAAGGAATTTATGATCATTATGGGAGCAGTTCTTATTCTCATGATCGCAATACCTGCCATCCTTCGCCGTAGAATGGGAGCTGATAAAAAGAAGCGGTTCTCGTATAACCACATCAATGAATTTCATAAAAAAGGTGATTGGGCGTTACGTATTAGCTTTACGATCTCACTTATAGCGGGTGTGATCATTTTCAGGACTAACCCATTCATCGTACTTTTTATATCGGGTCTTTTTTCGGTAAGTCAACTCGGTTTTCAAGCATATGTTGAGTGGGAATTTACAGAGAATCGAAAGAATTACAAAGTTACGATCGTCGAAATTGGTTTAACCTTCATTGCTTTCATCGGGGTATTACTATGGCTCAAAATTTAACGGCGAGTGGAACGGGTTTGTAATGTTCTTTTCGAATATCTTTTTAAAGAAACCAGTAGGCTTGTATATCGCTATTGCTTCCGTTCAATGTAGTCTATATGGCAGTGTTGTTTTAAATAGGAAAAAAGAGATAAATACTTGACCTAACTAGTCTGTACCGCAATTGTAGGATAAAGAATAAAAACGAATTACATGACCCACTGTCTCATGATAAACTAGACATAAAGTTATTCGGAGGTGACTAAAATGAAATGGGAAGATGTACGTCAAGCATTTCCAAATAAATGGGTGTTGATTGAGGCGGTACAAGCGTTTACGAACGAGGAAAGTGAACGTATTTTATTAGATATGATCCCTTTAAAGAAGTTTTCAAATTCTCCAGAAGCAATGAGGGCATATCAAGAACTTCATCGTGAAAATCCTGCTCGTGAATTTTACCTACTTCATACTAGTCGAGATGAACCTAATATTATTGAGAAAAAGTGGGTAGGTGTTAGACGATAGTGAAAAGGCTAATTATTGAGGATGGATTATTGCTTACAGATATGATTTTAACTTTTAAGTGACGGTCATTATTATTAAAACGTGTTTTAGTGGATACAGGTTCGGGGAGTACAGTTGTTTCTACCGATTTGGCTGAATCGATAGGAATCGTTGCTGAAGAAAATGACATGATATATCGCATAAGTGGTGTTGGGCGCTCAGAGTTTGTATATTTAAAAAGGATTGATTCCATAAGAATCGGGGAAAAAGAAGCAGTGAACTTTCCGTTAGAAATTGGCGCGATGAACTATGGATTTGATTTGAACGGTATTATAGGATTAGATTTATTACAACATGTAAAAGCAATAATTAATATAGACCAGCTTACATTAGAATGGAACTGAAAATGGCAGAAATAGACGAAGTATCTATACCTGTCATTTTTTATATGAAGGCGGTTCCCACAATTGGGCCAGATCGCAGGACAATATTTTTAGGAGGGATAAAGTGAGTAGAGATAATGAAACTACTGAAGAGAGGATGGAGAAACAAAGAAAAATAAAGGAGAGAGAAAAACAATCTAATATATTGACTGGCTTAGGTTGGAAAAGTGCTGGGATACTGTTTCTCGTGATAATAATAGCTATTATATTATACGCTGTTTTCTTCCTTTAACGAGCGCTTATCCGGAATAAGGATTAGTGCCTTTGCTAAACAACAGGTCATTTTGTTGAAGATAATTCATACGTATTCTTGGAGGTGCTTTAGCTATGTTGTTGGATGAACCTAGATGCACTGTGTGCAATAAAGAGATAAAGGAAGAAGACGTTGTTTTGGTAAAAATGCGCTATCCTAAACGAAAAGGTTTTACTGAAATAAAAGCATATTTAAGAAACGAAGGGAAATTCATTTGTGAAGCCTGTTATAATAAAAAGTCGTATTAAAGAATCGGGCGCGGTTGTTTAACAATGTATTCAATAATCAGGCCAGATTGTTAAACAAAAAATATTGAGCTAATCTACAAAAGGGGTGAGTTCAATTCTCGTAAGAAATATCCCTAATGTTTATACAATCCTTATTGTACTTTACGTTGCAGTATTTATATTGGATAAATTAGTATTTAAAGATACTCTTTTGGAATGGGCTGGCGGGAAGAGTTTTAATAATATGCAGGATAAAGAATGGTATCGATTGCTTACAGGCTCATTTTTCCATCAAAACATATTGCACCTATTAGGTAATGCGTATGGTATATATTTTGTTGGTATTATTCTTGAAGATAAAATTGGGAGTTGGAAGTTCCTAGCTATTTATTTCATCGGAAATATAGCTGCCTATATCGTTTATGCTATATTCTCAAACTACACAGAAGGCACTGGAGCGTCTCCAGGAATTTATGCACTGATTGCTTGTATAATTATCTTGCACCTGTATAATAGAGATTTTCTTAATTTACAATTTGGTAATTGGCCGGTAAATTATACTTTTGCTTATTTAATATTGGGTAACCTTTATGGGATGGGCGCATTTATTGTACATATACTTGGTTTCAGCTTTGGTATAATTATTACGTTAATACTTTTGATTTTAAGAGTACTTATCTAGCAATTTTAGTTCCAGAATAGGGCGCGT
>JAPFCO010000161.1 GCA_026169505.1 Pseudogracilibacillus sp. | reverse complement strand
ATAAATCTAATAATCCGAACATCCAAGCAATAATATAACCAGAAGTAATCCCTAATAAAATTGGAATAATTTTTAAAAATCCACGTAAGGTTACCCAAAAAACGATCGTTATTAATAAAGTGAGTAATGCAACAAGCGCTGCAGCTCCATCCACCGTCCAATCAGCACCGGCATCTTCTGGTGCAATCCAACCAGCCATTTCAGCTGCAACAGGTACTAATTCTAGTCCAATGACGGTAACGATTGCCCCCATCGCTGCTGGTGGAAAAATGACATCAATCCATCCGGTGCCAGCGAACTTCACGATTAATCCGACGACTGTTAACACAACACCGACCATTAGGAATCCACCGAGCGCATATCCAAATCCTTCATCGCCATTATACTTACCTAAAACAACGAGGACGGGAGAAATAAATGCGAAACTTGATCCTAAATAGGCTGGAATCTGTCCTTTCGTAATAAACAAGTAAATAATTGTTCCAATCCCATTCATTAATAAAATGGTTGCTGGATTTACGCCGAAAATAATTGGTACTAATACAGTTGAACCAAACATTGCAAATAAGTGTTGTAAACCTAAAGGAATACTTTGCTGTAACGGTGGTTTCTCGTGTACTTGAATTACATCATACTTAGCCATTTGTCCATCTCCTCTGATTTTATTATCGATGTGAGTATGCTCCAATATCAAAATAAAAAAACACCTTTCATCAAGGTGTTTGTGCGCATAAAGATACTGATGCCGACAAATGGCATCTTGCTATGTTCACCTTGATAGCCTCACAGGACTAACTTAAAGGATTCTATTAAGTTATTAAATATAATTGTCACATAAAATTAATAAAAGTCAATATAAATCTTCTTTAAAATCACATTTTCACGAAATACACAGATCATAGAATAGAGTTCCATCTCGTTTCCTCCCCCCACAGGACATTTTATTAACAATTACTTCTATCTAAGCGAAAAGAATAATTTTAGGCGGAAGATTGTTGTAAAGAATTTCAATCATTGTCTTTTCATTTGAAAGATTTGTATAATAGAAGAAATGATTGCTGGAGGTGGATCGATGCATGCATCAGAGGTTTTCATGAAACTACAGGGTCGGGAACCAGGGATCTTGAATCAAAAGAGATATCGAAAATCTGCAGTATTATTACCTATTGTGGAAGTAGATGGGGAAACTCATCTGTTATTTGAAGTACGTTCTAAAAAAATGCGAACTCAACCTGGTGATATTTGTTTCCCAGGCGGAAGAGTAGAACAGCAAGATGAAAATGTAATGGAGACGGCAATACGTGAAACGTCTGAGGAACTAGGCGTTATCCCAGAATCTATATCGAATGTTATTCCGCTTGATTATATCGTATCTGATATGGGTGGAATTATTTATCCTTATGTTGGTGAGTTATCAAATATAAGTGAAATTCAAATCAATGCACTTGAAGTAGAAGAAGTGTTTACAGTCCCATTAAATTACTTTATTCATACAGAACCTGAACAGTATAAAATTGATTTTAACGTACTGCCAGAAAGAGACTTCCCATATGAATTGATTCATAATGGGGAAAATTATGATTGGCGACAAAGGCAGATGAATGAACTGTTCTATGTTTATCACCCAAGAAGAGTAATCTGGGGACTTACTGCAAGAATTATTTATCATTTTGTTGAATTAATAAAAGACTAAAGATGAAAAAGGAGGAGCATATATTGATAATCAATTTTTATACGAAAGTAGATTGCTTATTATGTAAAGAAGCATTCGCATTATTAGAAACATTAAAAGATCTCTATTCGTTCGAGATCAATATATGTGATATACATGCTAATGATGAATGGCTAGAGAAGTATTTCCTCCTAATCCCGGTCATCGATATTAATGGAACGATTTTAATAGGTGATGATATTGAGTTTTCTCGTTTGGAACAAGTGATTCAGGAAAATATTTAAAAATAGATTGATTTTATCATGGAAATTATGATAAAATAGTAAATAAGTTAGTTAATTAATATTTTTTACACCAAGTGGGACAAAAATCATGTTACAGGGACGTTAATGACCCGAATGTGAAAGTATGTATCATGTACGCACTAAAAGGGGCTTGTTTGTATGAAGGATTTAGTTCAACTACAAAAAATGATTTATCCCGATTTGTTAGAAGCAATGCAACAAAGGTACTCTATTCTTTATACTACTTCTTTGTTTAATCCAATAGGACGAAGGGGAATAGTAACACATACGGGATTACCTGAAAGGTATGTTCGTAAAGAAATCGATTTTTTGCAACAACAAGGATTGATTGTTACGACAACCAAAGGAGTAGAAATCACAGTAGATGGAGAAAATATTATTCAAGAGCTTCATCAATTTATCCGTGAATTAATTGGACTTACAGCATTGGAGCGTAAATTAGAAGAAATGATGTTAGTCGATAAGGTCATTGTCGTTGCAGGTGATAGTGATGAAGATCATTTTGTGAAACAAGAACTCGGTAGGGCAACTGTCACTTATTTATCAGAAATTATTAAAGATGATGTCACGATAGCTGTAACTGGTGGAACAACGATGGCAAGTGTTGCGAATGCGATGGTACCTTTTAAAAATCGTACATGTTTATTTGTGCCAGCACGTGGTGGTATAGGAGAAGAAGTCGATTATCAGGCAAATACAATTGCAGCTAAAATGGCGATGGCAGAAAATGGCGATTATCGTTTATTGTATGTACCAGACCCTTTAAGTGAAGCGTTGTATCAAACGATGATTCATGAAGAATCGATTCGTGAAACATTGGCATCTATTCGGAACGCACCAATTATCATTCACGGGATTGGCGAAGCATCAGCATTAGCAAAACGCCGAAAAACATCAGCCGATATTTTGGCTAAATTACAGCAAGAAGAAGCAACTAGTGAAGCGTTTGGGTACTACTTTAATGAGTCTGGGAATATCGTTCACAAACTTAGAACGATTGGCATTCAATTAGAAGATTTAGTAAGCACTAAATCCGTGGTTACAGTAGCAGGTGGTACATCAAAGGCGAAAGCAATTGCGTCGTTTATGAAGCAAAGGAAAAGTGACGTCTTAATTACCGATGAAGCTGCAGCAAATGAAATAGTAACAAGACATTTAATATAAAAAAACATATTTTTGTGGGAGGAAGTTTTAAAATGACTGTAAAAATAGGTATTAATGGATTTGGAAGAATTGGTAGAAATATATTCAGACAAGCATTGAAAAATGATGAGGTAGAAATAGTTGCTGTTAATGATTTAACAGATGCTGAGATGTTAGCACATTTACTGAAATTTGATTCCGTTCATGGCAGATTAGACGAAGAAGTAACAGTCGATGGAAATGACATTATTGTAGGTGGCAAGAAGATGCATGTGTCTTCGGAACAAGATCCGAAAAACATTCCATGGGCTGAGTATGGAGTAGAAGTAGTGATTGAATCAACTGGTCGATTCACTAAACGAGAAGATGCGAATAAACATATTGAAGCTGGAGCAAAAAAAGTTATTATTTCGGCACCTGCGAACGATGATGATTTTTCAGTTGTTATGGGAGTGAATGAAGCAGATTATGATCCAGCGAACCATCATGTTATTTCAAACGCTTCTTGTACAACGAATTGTTTAGCTCCATTTGCTAAAGTATTAAATGAGAATTTTGGGATCAAACGTGGTTTAATGACGACAGTTCATGCTTACACAAACGATCAACAAATTTTAGATTTACCACATAAAGATTACCGTCGTGCACGTGCTGCAGCAGAAAATATTATTCCAACAACAACTGGAGCGGCACAAGCAGTAGCAAAAGTATTACCTTCATTAGAAGGTAAGTTAAATGGGATGGCAATGCGTGTACCTGTTCCAGATGGATCTGTAGTCGATTTAGTTGCAGAATTAGATAAAAACGTTACTGCAGAACAAGTAAATGAAGCATTCCGTGAAGCGGCTAATGGCGAGTTAAAAGGTATCTTAGCTTATTCGGAAGATCCATTAGTGTCAACTGACATCGTTGGAGATACTCATTCTTCGATTATTGATGGGTTATCCACAATGGTATTAGAAGATAATATGGTGAAAGTAGTCTCTTGGTATGATAACGAAATGGGCTATTCATCCCGTTGTGTTGATTTAGCACAATATTTAAAAGCAAAAGGACTATAAGGTCTACAACAAGGAAGAGGGGGGGCTTAGTCTCACCCTCTTTTTTTATAGAATGTTCATTAAAAAAATTCATTCACATGATTATACTATTTTCTATCTGTGGCTTATAATGAAAGAGGAATGGATACATATATATTATAAGTAAATCATCTATCGATCCTACTTTTATGAGTAGTAATTGATGTAAAGGAGTTTCTATTGATGAATAAAAAAACATTAAAAGATGTGCAAGTTCAAGGGAAAAGAGTGCTTTGCCGAGTAGACTTGAATGTACCAATGCAAGATGGAACAATAACAGATGATACGCGGATTCGTGCGATAATTCCAACGGTTCAATACTTAATTGATCATGGAGCAAAAGTAATTTTAGCAAGTCATTTTGGGCGACCGAAAGGACAAGTTGTCGAAGCATTACGCTTGGACCCAGTAGCTAGCCGACTTGGAGAAGTTTTACATAAAAAAGTAAGTAAAGTAAATGAAGTATATGGTGAAAGTGTAGATCAAGCAATTAATGAGCTGCATGATGGAGATATTTTATTACTGGAAAATGTACGGTTTGAGAAAGGTGAAGAAACAAATGATTCAAAACTAGTCGCAAAGTTTGCTGCGATGGCAGATCTATATGTAAATGATGCGTTTGGTACATCCCACCGCGCACATGCTTCAACAGCTGGGGTTGCTAAAGAATTACCTTCTGTAGCTGGATTGTTAATGGAAAAAGAAATCGCTGTCTTAAGTAAAGCGCTAGCAGAACCAGATCGACCATTTACGGCAATTATTGGCGGGTCAAAAGTAAAGGATAAAATCAATGTGATCGATAATTTTCTTGATATTGTAGATCATTTAATTATTGGTGGTGGCCTTGCTTGTACGTTCTTAAAAGCAAAAGGGTATGAGATAGGTAATTCCTTATTAGAAACAGATAAAATTGAATTAGCAAAAAGTTTCATGGAAAAAGCAGAGGCAAAAGGAGTGCAGTTTCATATTCAAGAAGATGCAGTCATTGCGGATGACTTCCGGGCAGATGCACAAAACCAAACTGTTGCAGCAGATAGCATTCCAGAAGGTTGGATGTGCTTAGATATTGGGCCTAAAACAGCAGCGACATACCGAGAAGTTATTTTGGATTCGAAACTAGTTATTTGGAACGGACCAATGGGTGTTTTTGAAATGCCAGCATTCAGCGAAGGTACGAAAGCTGTTGCTCAAGCATTAGCTGATACAGAAGGGTTTACGGTCATTGGTGGGGGTGACTCCGCAGCAGCAATCGAACAGTTTGAGCTTGCTAATGCGATGGATCACATATCTACTGGTGGAGGTGCTTCCCTAGAATTTATGGAAGGAAAAACATTACCAGGAATTGCTGCTTTAGATAATAAATAAAAAGAAGGAGATGTTTTGATGCGTAAAAAAGTAATTGCAGGAAATTGGAAAATGCATAAATCACAAGAGGAAGCAACACAATTTATGAATGAAGTAAAAGATATTCAAACAAATGACCAGACGGAAGCAATTGTTTGTGCG
Organism: Pseudogracilibacillus sp.; assembly: GCA_026169505.1. GTDB lineage: Bacteria > Bacillota > Bacilli > Bacillales > Amphibacillaceae > Pseudogracilibacillus. Next base: position 4,629 of record JAPFCO010000161.1, on the reverse strand, counting down.
CCATTTCCGTATTTAACAACGTTAGTACAATTAGCGAAAGAAACGAACGTTAAGGTTGCTGCCCAAACGATGCATTATGAAGAAAGTGGTGCCTTTACGGGAGAAGTGAGCCCTAGTATGTTAGCAGGTATCGGTGTATCCCATGTTGTTATCGGGCATTCAGAACGTCGAGAATATTATAATGAGACAGATGAAACAGTAAACAAAAAAGTAATTGCAGCATTCCAACACCAACTTACACCAATTGTTTGTGTCGGAGAAACGTTAGCACAAAGGGAAGCAAATGAAACATTAACACATATTGAAGACCAAATAAAACTTGCACTAGCTGACGTGACGAATGAACAAATTGCAGCGACAATTATTGCCTATGAACCGATTTGGGCAATTGGCACCGGAAAAACAGCATCAAGTGAAGATGCTAACGATGTGTGTGCACATATTCGCCAAGTCGTTGCTCACATTACGTCACAAGCAGTTGCAGATCAAGTTGTCATTCAATATGGTGGTAGTGTGAAGCCGGCTAATATTGAAGAGTTACTGGCAACATCAGATATTGACGGTGCATTAGTTGGTGGTGCGAGCTTAGAAGCAGCTTCATTTACACAATTAGTGGAAGCGGGGAATACATCGTCATGACAAAATTAGCAGCACTCATTATTTTAGACGGGTTTGCTATCCGTGAGGAAGAAAAAGGAAATGCAGTAAAACAGGCAAATAAGCCTAACTTTGATCGTTACTGGAATACATACCCACATAATCAATTATATGTGAGTGGAGAAGATGTAGGTCTTCCCCACGGACAGATGGGAAATTCGGAAGTGGGACATTTGAATATAGGGGCAGGAAGAATCGTCTATCAAAGTCTAACACGAATTAATAAAGCGATTGAAGATAAAAGTTTTTTCGAAAATGATGCTTTTTTACAAGCAATCAACCAGGTAAAAGAAAATCAAAGTGCTCTTCATCTTTACGGCTTATTATCAGATGGTGGAGTACATAGTCATATTAATCATCTATTTGCTTTATTAGAGCTAGCAAAACAACAAGATGTAAAAGAAGTATATGTCCATGCGTTTTTAGACGGACGTGATGTTGATCAAAAATCCGCTTTAACGTATTTACACCAATTAGATGAAAAAATGGCGGAAATAGGTGTAGGTAAACTAGCAACGATTTCTGGCAGATTTTATGCAATGGATCGTGATAAACGCTGGCCAAGAGTGAAGTTGGCATATGATGCAATTAGGGCTGGAGAAGGACCACAATATACAGATTATGAACAAGTGATTGCTGATTCGTATGAAAAAGAAGTATATGATGAATTTGTTGTACCATCTGTTATAATAGATGAGGAGGGAGTTCCAATTGGATCAATCGACGATGGAGATGGGATTATCTTTTATAATTTCAGACCAGATCGAGCCATCCAATTGTCAAAATCATTTGCTAATAAAGGTTTTGATGACTTCATTTTAGGGGAAAATATGTTAGATCATATCCACTTTGTGCAAATGACACACTACAGTGATGACGTAGAAGGTGATATTGCATTTGGTTCTAATCACTTAACGAATACGATTGGAGAAGTTTTAGCAGAGAACGATTTAAAACAATTACGGATTGCTGAAACGGAGAAATTTCCTCATGTAACGTATTTTATGAGTGGTGGGCGCGAAGAACCATTTCCAGGTGAATTACGAATTTTAATCGATTCACCTAAAGTAGCTACATATGATTTAAAACCTGAAATGAGTGCTTATGAAGTAACCAACTCCCTGTTAGAAGAACTGGATAAAAAAGATCTAAATGCAGTAATTTTAAACTTTGCTAACCCTGATATGGTTGGTCATTCAGGTAAGTTAGAACCAACTATTAAGGCGATTGAGGTAGTAGATGAATGCCTCGGAAAAATTGTGGACAAAATAATCGAGCTAGGTGGTGAGGTAATAATTACGGCAGATCATGGGAACTCTGATGAAGTGGTGACAATGTCAGACAATCCAATGACCACTCATACAACGAATCCAGTTCCAATCATTGTAACAAAAGAAGATATCAAAATTCGTGATGGCGGTCGTCTAGCAGATTTAGCTCCAACAATGTTAGATTTATTACAATTGGAACAACCTGTAGAGATGACAGGTACAAGCTTAATAAAATAAATTATTAAATGAATGGAGAGATGACAATGCCTTATATTACAGATGTATATGCGCGTGAAGTATTAGACTCACGTGGGAATCCGACAATTGAAGTGGAAATAGTAACAGAATCAGGTGCATTTGGAGCAGCGCTCGTACCAAGTGGGGCATCAACAGGTGAGTATGAAGCGGTAGAATTACGTGATGGGGATGCAAACCGTTATGGTGGTAAAGGTGTTCTACAAGCGGTAGCTAACGTAAATGAAAAGATTGCACCAGAATTAGTAGGGCTTGATGTAACTCGTCAAAACATTATTGATGCAATTATGATTGAATTAGATGATACACCAAATAAAGCGAATTTAGGAGCTAACGCAATACTAGGTGTCTCAATGGCATCTGCACATGCCGCAGCTACTTATTTAGATATTCCTTTATACAATTATTTAGGTGGATTTAATGCAAATATTCTTCCTGTCCCAATGATGAATATTTTAAATGGTGGAGAACATGCGGATAATAACGTCGATATTCAAGAATTTATGATTATGCCTGTTGCAGCTCCTTCATTTAGAGAATCTGTACGAATTGGTACAGAAATATTCCATGCCTTGAAGAAAGTGCTTCAGGACAAAGGGTTGAACACGGCTGTAGGTGATGAAGGTGGATTTGCTCCTAACTTAGAATCCAATGAAGCAGCATTAGAAACGATTAGTACAGCAATTGAAAAAGCTGGTTATAAAGTTGGTGAAGAAGTTCAGTTAGCTATGGACGTAGCTTCTTCTGAATTTTATGAGGACGGTAAATATCACTTAAAAGGTGAAGGTGTTGTGCGTACATCAGCAGAAATGGTTGATTGGTATGAAGAAATGATCGATAAATACCCGATTCTTTCGATTGAAGATGGATTAGATGAGAATGATTGGGAAGGTCATAAGTTATTAACCGATCGTATTGGTGATCGTGTTCAATTAGTAGGCGATGATTTATTCGTAACGAATACAGAAAAGCTTGCTCAAGGAATTGAACAGGGTGTCAGTAATTCGATTTTAATTAAAGTGAATCAAATTGGTACATTAACAGAAACATTTGAAGCGATTGAAATGGCTAAACGTGCAGGATTTACAGCAGTAATCTCGCATCGTTCTGGTGAAACAGAAGATGCAACAATCGCAGATATTGCGGTAGCAACAAATGCTGGTCAAATCAAAACAGGTGCACCATCTAGAACGGATCGTGTTGCGAAGTACAATCAATTAATTCGTATTGAAGATGAACTTGCTGGTATTGGTGAATATGCTGGTTTAAATGCTTTCTACAATTTAAAATAACATAGAATATTAAGAGGAGTGCAACTGAAAAGTGCACTCCTTTTTGTGGTGAACATATTTAATTTATTTCGGATCACGATCAACCACGCTTAATAGTTTACCTAAACACACAACACATTCCAAAGTTTAGTTTCATCGCTCATCCGATCATTTAACCGCTCATCGAATCTTACCCCACAATCATCACATCGTCACTCCATCTAACAATCATACATGAAGATTTTATTAACTGAGTGTTGGAGCATAATTTTAATAAAAGTTTAACCTGCATCAGGAATGAATATGATATAATGGAGATGTATAACTGAATAGTGAAGAAATAGGTGTAGCAGCATTTTTTTAACTGTTACTTAAAAGGGAAGTTCGGTGTAAATCCGACGCTGTCCCGCAACTGTATATTGGAGTTTATCGATGGAAGCCCACTGTTTTAATATGCTTAAAACGGGAAGGGATCGATAAATGATGAAGATGAGCCAGGAGACCTGCCTATTTGTTCTAATGCATCAGTTCCTACGGAGGATAGGAGGTGTTATAGCGCATAAATGCTTTTTTTCTTTGGAAAATAAACGTTTCTTTATGTTGCATCATAACAGCCTTCTGGATAAGGTTGTTTTTTTATGCGCAAAAAGATGAAGGAGGTAGCAAATGTTGAACGGTACTGTACCATATTATGTTGAACGATTCAAAACTAGTATTATGAATCGATTGGTAGAAAATGAGGCAATTACTTTGTCGGAGCAATACAATATATGTAAACAGGAAATTGAGTTATTAGAACTATCGACAGACACAAAAACAAGTTATTTACAAAATTTAGACGATGCCTTCGATCATATTCAGTTGTATATTAATGGAAGTGAAGAAATGTATATCGTACAGTAAAAAAACAAATAGACAAATAACGAATTGAGATGACAGCGAATTCTTGTGTGAAAAAAGAACTCGCTGTTTTTTTGTGATAAGTTATATTCGTTCGTAGATTTTAAAACATAGCTTGCGCCCCAAACTCGGTTATCGCACGAACGGAGTTCTCATCGCACATGATTGGTGGTCAATCGCACGAACGTAGTTTTCATCGCACATGATTGGTGGTCAATCGCACGAACGGAGTTCTCATCGCACATGATTGGTGGTCAATCGCACGAACGTAGTTT
>JAPFCO010000294.1 GCA_026169505.1 Pseudogracilibacillus sp. | reverse complement strand
CAATTTATATTTAAAAGAGAATAAAAACGTAAAACACTTTTTCCCTTTTCTAAGCAGAGAAGAAATAGTAAATTTTTATGAAAAGTTAGATAAGATTGAGGGTTACCAAAGTCGATTAATGATAAATAAAGTTGGTAAAAATCTGTTTGAAATTAGATGATAGTTATGATGTGAAGTTTTTTGAAAGAGAGAATGATTAGAAAATACATCCCAGGGTCTATCTAAGGCCTTGGGATGAAGATAGTGAGGTTCACCCATTTTCGTCGTTTAATCATATAATATCCCAAGTAACAGGGGTTCCTTTATTCAAATCAGAGTTTACTTTTTTACCAATTAAAATATCATAATACTTTGGGGGAAGACCGTAACCAGGTCTGATTGCTCCTAAATTCTCCTCCGTTAATATGTCACCCGCTTTTATGTCTTGTATTATATATAAAGAACGTCGATATTGTTTTGACTTTTCCTCTGCTTTTGTTGAACCATAATGAATATTCCCAAGTGATTGCCATGCCCTTTTCGTTTCCATTACTAAGTTTTTCAACTCTTCTGGTTCAGCAGAAAAACTAGCATCCACTCCACCTTCAGCTCTTGAGAGAGTAAAATGCTTTTCAATTATCGTAGCGCCAAGTGCAACACTTGCGACCGCTACTCCATGCCCTATTGTGTGGTCAGATAAGCCTACCTGGCATTGAAATAAATCTCTCATATGAGGTATTGTAACAATATTTGTGTTTTCAGGGGATGAGGGATACGAACTTGTACATTTAAGTAATATTACTTCTTCACACCCTTCACTTCTTGCAGTATTTACCGTCTCTTCTATTTCAGCTACTGTGCACATCCCTGTTGAGATAATCATCGGCTTTTTTGTTTTTGCTACTTTTTTAATTAAAGATAAATCCGTACTTTCAAACGATGCAATTTTATAACAAGGTACATTTAATGACTCTAAAAAATCTACTGCCGTTTCATCAAATGGTGTGCTAAAACCAATTATACCTAACTTTTTACAGTATTCAAAAATTGGTTGATGCCATTCCCATGGTGTATATGCTTCCTGATAAAGTTCAAAAAGTGATTGATTATGCCAATCACTTTTTAAATCACGAATGATAAATTCATCTGTGTTCAGATTTAGGGTCATCGTATCTGGTGTGTACGTTTGGAGCTTTAAAGCATGTACACCAGTCTCTGCAGCCTTTTCTACTATTTTAAGTGCTTGTTCCAATGATTGATTGTGATTGCCGGACATTTCAGCGATGATGAATGGTTGATTATTACGATCTACTTTTATTTCACCCAATTTTATCCCTTCCATCATAATCCTCCTTTCAGATCCGTTAAAAGTTCAATTCTTACCTTTTTCCACTTATCTGCAAAAAGAGCCATTGAAATAATATCAACATATTGCTTATCTTTCCATAAATGATTAACAAATCTACCCTCTGTTTCAAAGCCTAGTTTCTTGTGGTACTTTACACTTCGATAATTTGTATGAATTACTTCTGCACATACTTTGTGGATACCTACTGTAGTAAACATTTTGTCTAATGCTAATATCCCCATAATAGTTCCAGATCCTTTAGGTGCAGCTGCTTCACCTATATAAAAACCCCAGTAACATCGAGAGTTTTTATGATCGATATTCCGAAAGTCCACTAATCCCAGTGGGCGCTCTTTATAATTTAAAAGTAACACTTTTCTTTGAGGATCTGACACTACCTGTTCATACCATTGATAATGTTCACTCCATTTAATAGGGTGATCTGTATACATATATGTTTTAATTTCATTCGAGTTGCGCCATTGGAGAACAATTTTTAAATTTGAATCGTTTAATGGCCTCAACTGAAAGTCTTCCAAATTAGTCATCATTATTCTCCTCCAAGTAATTGATCAATAACCGGATGATCGTTCACATCAAACATTATTGACTTTAAAGCTGATGCCATATTGTTCATCTTATTTGGATCATTCATTAAATTGAGTACATTTTCAGCAATATCCTCTTTTTCTACTGTTGTACGATGTCCTATATGGCATATCACACCTATTTCCGATAAGTATGATAGTATTTCTGACTGGTTCGTAGCTGTTTCAATCGTAATGGTAGGTAATCTCATATAACATCTTTCCCACGTTGTACTTCCGCCTGAGCCAATTGCTAGATCTGCTTTTGCCATCAGTTTTGCTACATAATCAATCTGAAAATGTATATTGATAGTAGGAATATTCATGCAGTATTTCTTAATAGTTGAATAATGTGGATTTGAATGTCCGATCACAACATCTACAATAATATCTTCCTTGCTTATTAATTTAATAGCACGAATCGCTTTCATCGTTTCATTTGTTGGATCGCTTCCACCGAAAGATATTAGGATACGTTTAACATGATTGCTTCTTTTATTTATGCATGTAACATTTCGATATTCCTGTCTTATTAAAAGGTATTTTAATCCGAGTAACAGTATAGAGTGAGTTGGGACAAGTTTTTTATAACGATTATCTATGTCTCGATAAAGATTTTGATCCAATAAAACATCACATTCATGAGGACGATTAGCCAAGTCATCAATCACCATTATTTTTTTGACAATTGGTTTTATCGTACGTTCCCATTTGCTGTCTATACCATAATGATCAATAATGAGCCAGTTTATTATATCTTCTTGCTTCATCATCTGGCTCATCGTTTGATATGCATCTTTTTCCCAATTATGTTGCATCCATGTTGTAATGTTTTCGTTTTGCTCCGAGTTTCTACTATTAATTGGTGGTAATGACATGACAGGAAAGCCTTTCCTTTGAATAAATTCGATTAAATTTCCGTGCCATTCTCGACAAATGAAAGTAATATTTACATTTTTCTTACGCAATTCTTCCGCTAAGACCAAACATCTCTGGACATGGCCGGTTCCTATCTCAATCGATGCGTCTGTCCTTATATAAATATTCATTAACTCACACTCTCAGTCGTTTTTCTGTTCTATATGAGAATTTATCGTTCTCCACTTCGGAAACTGATCAAGTAAAGTAATAATATCTTCCATTGTAAAATTTGGATTATGAGGATATAATGTTTCAATTATTCGTTTAATAAAAATAAAATCCTCCATTGTATCAACTGTCCAGCGGTGGTGACTGTAGTCTTGATTGTTGGTCACATTTTCCAAATGGAAAGAACGGGAATTGTTCACCATATACTTTGTTACATGTTCCCGGTCAGATTTTATTTTAGCTTTTTGGTCTGCTTCTTTTAATGCTTGAACTGAAAACACCTCCGTATCCATACCTCTTGGAAAACTCCGTTTCAATACATTGGAAACATATAAAAGTTCATCTTGCTGTAGTAAATAGTGTTCTATCACTTTGTCTATTTGGACGGGGTCGATCAGTGGACAATCTGCAGTAAGTCGAACTACTACTTCTGCCTTTGCTTGATTGGCAGCCACGAAATACCTATTTAACACATCATTCTCCAATCCACGATAAAACGATATTCCCAACGTTTTACACAATAACACGATTGGATCATCTATCTTTTGGTCAGTAGTTGCAATAATTATTTCATCAATTAATTTAGCTCTGCCTACACGCTCTAATTGATATGCTAATAATGGCTTTTCAAGTACCTGTCTAAGGACTTTCCCAGGTAGTCTTGTAGAACCCATTCTTGCCTGTATAATAGCCACTACCTTCATCGTTTCACCTCAATCAATAGAATAATAGGAAATTATCTTCTTCACTCCAGTTATCACATGATTTTGATCTTCTTCTGTCATTTTTGGAAATAGTGGTAAGGTAAGTATTTCTTCATATGTTTTTTCAGCTTGTGGACATAATCCTCTCGTATAGCCCAATTGTTGATAGTATGGGTGCAAGTAAACTGGAATATAGTGAACATTTACCCCAATATTCTCTTTTTGTAATGCTTTATATATTTCGGTACGATGTGTATGCAACTTCTCTAATTTCAAACGAATGATATATAAATGCCAACTTGAAATGCAGCCCTCTTGTTGTAATGGTAGTATAATCGACTCCATATTTGAAAAAGCTCGATTATATTTTTGAGCAATTTTCTTTCTCTCTAAAAGAAATGTGTTTACCTTTTCAAACTGACTTAAACCTAGAGCTGCCTGAATGTCTGTCATGCGGTAATTATATCCAAGAGTTTGCATTTCATAATACCAAGGTTCATGCTTCATCTTCATTTTTCGTAGATCTCGGGTAATACCATGATTTCTAAACTGCAGTAATTTATTATAGAAATCTTTATTATTTGTAGTAATCATTCCTCCTTCCCCTGTTGTAATATGTTTAACAGGATGAAAGCTAAACATGGTCATATCACCAATTGATCCGATCCTTTTCCCTTTATAGGAAGCTCCTAACCCATGTGCGGCATCATCAATCACAATGAGACTATGTTTTTTTGCGAGTTGCATAATTTCGTCATATTCTACTGGTTGACCTGTAAAATCAACTGTAATAATCGCTTTAGTTTTATTAGTAATAAGAGGGTAAATAGATTTAGGGGATATATTGTATGTTTGAGAATCTATATCTGCAAAGACTGGTTTACCACCGCAATATAAAATGCAATTTGAGCTTGCAGCGAAGGTCATAGGTGTTGTAATCACTTCATCATTTTTATTAATATTGGCTGCAAAACAAGCTGCGTGTAATGCAGCAGTCCCACTCGAAAATGCAACTGCATATTGAGACCCGACATATCGGGCAACTGCCTGCTCAAAATGAGCAATCATCGGGCCCGTTGTAATAAAATCATCTTGTAAAATTTCAATGACTGCTTTTAGATCATCCTCATCAATCCACTGTTGACTATATGGTAAATAGGAATTCCTTGTCGGTTCTCCACCATAAAGAGCAATCTCATCTTTTTTTTTCATTTTTTACCTCATTCCTATAGATTTAATCCATTCTTCCGTCTTACTAATTCCTTCTTCTAAGCTATAATTAGGTTCCCAGTTCAATAGTTTTTTCGCTTTACTATAATCACATAACAGCTTAGGAATTTCGCTTTGTGGATGAATATGTTTAATATGCTTTATTTGTTTTTCATCCTTAACAATTAGTTTTGCAAGATCATTTATAGTAATATCTTTCCCAAGCCCTGCATTTACAATTTCACCATTCACCTTTTCTGAGTAACCTGACTCAACAACAAAGCGGGCGCAATCTTCTACATAAAGCAAATCACGGGTTTGAGTCCCATCACCATAAATCTGTACAGGGATATTGGCTAACTTGTTCTTAATAAATATTGCTACAACTCCACCTTCCGCACTCGTTTTTTGTAATGGACCATACGTATTAAATGGTCGAATAACAGTTACCGGTAAATCATATGTGTGGTAGTAAGATAACACCATATTTTCTGCAGCTAGTTTAGAACCAGCATAAATGGATGCGGGTTTAATCGCATTTGTTTCATTAATTCCATTCTTTCCTTGGGCACGATCGTACACCATACACGTACTCATAAATACCATTTTCACATGGTGTTTCTTACAAAGTTCTAATAAATTGAAAGTTCCTATCACATCATTTTCAAAAGTAGTACGAGGTTGATCAATACTATCTTGTACATTAATCTTTGCGGCTAAATGAAAACAAATATCCAATTCACTTTTAGCGAATAAATCGTTGAGAATAAGGTTATCCTTTATATTCCCTTCAATAAATCCCATAAAATTACTTTTTTTCTTAAAGTCAATCATGCTTTCGATTCTCCCATTTGAAAGATCGTCCAACACCCATACTCGATGGCCATCATTTAAAATATGATCGACAACCCACCTTCCAATAAATCCTGCTCCCCCTGTTACAAGTATATTCAATTCCATCATCCTTTCATTTTTTTATCTAAATATGCCTATGCACTTTACAATGATTCGCTACGCTTCACTAATTTCTATGGCATGCTTACATTAGTTAGCCTATCAATCTGTTCATTAATTTTTTCAATCGCTCCCCAGATAAACTAATATTTGGATAAGCAATTTGTAGAAAATCTTCCCTTTTATCTTTGACATATTTGCTATACTTTTGATCATTAAATAACTTTACAACTAGTTCACCTAACTTTATTGGATCTGTCTGAACCAATTCATCAAGATCATCATAGTACCCGGTATTATTTGGATGTTTCCTATTTAAAATGAATACCGGTTTGTTCACTAACATAGCCTCTAACGCTACAGTAGATGGATAGGAAACGACACCATCAACATTAGGAAGAATATCATAGAGCCTATATGTTTTTGTAGAGTGAACAAACGGAAACTCCTTTGTCAATGGATGAGGTGGATTGCCTGGAAAGTCCTTGATCAAAATATTTAAATGAAGCTTCTCGGAGATTGTACGGATTAAGTTACGCCATTTTACAATATTCCGATTACCTCTAACAACTATCAACAATGTCTTTCTACATGTATCAAGTCCTAATTGATTGTGAAACTTTAATTTGGCTACTGTAGGTGTCTGAAATGCTTGATCAAATCTAGGATGCCCAATGATTGCAAGTGATTCTTTAGGAACTCCTATTCGTTGATACCAACTAGTTTCATAATGTCCATATACTGCATCGATGGTGGCAATTTTAGGAATATAACCAAATTCATTTGCTATAATCCCATGTTGCATACAAATGACAGGAATACCTTTTTCCATTGCAACTAAAGCTAATACACGGCTTATATATCCATGTGTGCTTGATACAATAATACATGAGACCGAAATATCGTCCAAAAGACGGACAGACTGTTCAATATAATGTACTATATCGACTATTTTCTTCATAAATACCTTTTGAAAATTCGTATCTTTATAAAGATGGTGGCCTCTATACGTTTTAAACAAGGTTTTTGTTTCGTATTGTAATTGAATGATTGCTTCTAACGTATCTATTTTATAATCGTTTAAATAAATAGTTGGAATTTTGGAGATTGCCTTATGATTCTCATCTGGACCTACCCTTAATATCAGTGTTTTTGAATGATCAAAGTAATCATCAAATGTTTTCTGGGGAAATCGAAGTATTGTATCATAATTCACTAATACTTTTCCATGTTTGTTTTTGACTAATGCTTGTTTCTGATGGGACTGAATATACGCTTGAAAGACATCTTGAATCTCTTTTTGATCTACTACATGGTGTTTTAATTGTTCATCAAATTTATCATCATATAACGCTTGCCAGAATGCTTTATTATGTCTAGTTAAACTCGGTAAATGGTATAAATAAGGTAAAGAAAACCCTCTATATTTCAACTGCTTAAAATCATGCAGAAAATCAAGGTATACCGACCAATAATTTTTCACATACGTATTCATCATAACCTCCTATCACAGCAGTATTTTAGCGTGTCAACCTATGAATCAAGCTAACTAATCTCTCTGCAGACTTTAATGAATCAGGATACATATATTGAAGAAACTTGTTTCTTTTATTTACTGCGTAGTTTTTCAACTGTGGGTTTGTAAAATAGGATACTATTATTTCCCCTAACTTTTGTGGATCGGATTGTGCTAATTTACCTAGCATTGTGAAATATTCCGTATAACCTACAAATCCCTCCTCTAAAATAAATACTGGTTTATTCGCAAGCATGGCTTCCAAACCGACCGTAGATGAATACGCTACAACGGCATCAACGTTTGAAAATATATCATAAATAGGATAAGCTTGTGTCGAATGAACGTAAGTAAACTCCTTTGTTAACGGATGAGGTTGCTTGCTTGGATAATTCTTAATTAGTATGTTGAGACTCAGTTTTTTCGAGATGGTTTCTATTACTATTCTCCACTTATCCATATTATGTTTTTCCCTTACAACAATCATGACATTCTTCTTTTTGGGATCTAATCCTAAAGTACTGTTAAACGTATTACGAGTAATTGTTGACTGTGTAAGTGCCTGATCAAATCTAGGGTGTCCAACTACTTCAAGTGAATGAGCAGGGACTCCAACTTTTTTATACCAATCCACTTCAAAATTTCCATATACTGCATCGATGGTGGCAATTTTTGGAATGTAGCCTAGTTCACTTGATATAATTCCGTGTTGCATACAGATAGTGGGTATTCCCTTTTCCATAGCAACTAATGCTAGTATTCTACTTTTATAACTATGAGTAGTTGAGACGATAATACAGGAAGCGGGAACATCCTGTAGAAATTGAAATGACAATTCTATTTGTTCCACTACTGCTGCTAATTTATTTAATAACCATGTTTGAAAATGAACATCCGTATATAAATGATGTGCTTTATATGATTTGATTATTACTCTTGCCTGATTTTGTATTTGGATTACGGCCTTCTCTATATCTGTTTTGTAATTACTTAAATAATAGACAGGAATATCATTTATCATGCTCCTTAATGGAGTATGTTTCTTTTTAATATTGTCACCATCTATAACAATATTATTAGTAAGGGCTATTGCTTTGTTCGTCTTTTTTCTTTGAGCTGGGATATTCACTCCTTTTCTCTTATCTATTCCATTTGATATAACCTGAATTGTATTAGTTGGGTCAAAATAATCTTTTAACATATTTGTTGGAAAACGAAGCAATTTGTCAACATGTACTACTACTTTTCCATACTTGTTTTGTGCTAATGCTTTTCTCTCATGTGATTGAATAAACTGATTGAATACCTCTTGAAAATCCTTTTGATCATGTACTTTTTTTTGTAGTTTTTCAGCAAAGTGTATGTCAGATAACGTATTCCAAATTTGCTCATTACCTATAACAAAGCTAGGTAAATGACAGAAATACGACAATGAAAAACCACGATATTTCAATCTTTCAAAATCATTCAGAAAGTTTGCATACAACGACCAATAATTTTTCAGTGAAATGTCCATAGTAACCTCCAAACAGTGTTATTTAAATTTATAATAACGATGCTTTCTTGAGCAATGACCGTAACTGTATATTGTTTAGTGGCTCTTGCCCCATGGAACTATACGTCCCGATCATGACCCTCTTACTATCTTTTCTTTTTTCTAACCCACTAGAATTACTAGGTAGCACATACATATCTGGTAGCTCCCAAGCTATTTTGGATTCATCATATGTCATTAATTCTTCATACATTTTTTCTCCAGGTTTTAGTCCTATCAGCTCTATTTCAATTTCTTCCTTTTTAAGTTGATGTCTTTTACACACCTCCTCTATTAAAACTTCCACTAATATTCCTAAATGTATGACAGGCATTTTTAGAACAAAAACTTCACCGCCATTTGCTTCTTTTAACGCTTTTATCGTAAGTTCAGTTGCTTGGGGCATCGTCATCATAAATCGAGTCATATCATTGTCTGTAACTGTAATCTTTTTATCATGAATGATCTTATTTTTAAAAAGAGGAATAACAGATCCTCTAGACCCCATCACATTACCAAATCGAACACTCGCGAAGATAGTTTGAGCTTCAGACTTGTTATTTTCAGCAGCTGAAATTAATCTTTCTCCAATAAGTTTTGTCGCTCCATATGTGTTCGTTGGAAAAATAGCTTTATCTGAGCTAGTGAATACAACCTTTTTTACATTTTGAGAGAGAGCAGCTTTAATTACATTATTAGTTCCATGAACATTTGTCCTTACAGCTTCATATGGATTTTCTTCACATATATCAACATGCTTCATAGCAGCTAAATGGAACACATAATCAATGTCTTGCATAGAAGCAAGGACTCTATCATAATCACGAATATCCCCAATAATAAAACGCACATTATCACATTTACCTAATTCATTTTGGAATAGATAATGCTTATATTCATCTCGGCTAAAAATTCTGATAAGTTTTGGATGTTCTTTCTGGATAGCTTTCACAATTTTTTTCCCTATCGTTCCTGAACCTCCAATAACTAATATTCTTTTTCCATTAAAATACATTTTATTCCTTCCTTCATATCCAGTATCTGTATTATAAATAGCAAAATTACAAATCTATCATGGTACTATATATATTCAAGAAGCAAAACCTAGTTAAAGATCCTAACCTATTAATAGCGATAATGTGCAAACAAATACCATGTATCTAATTTATATAAATAGTGCACTTATAGGCATAGCACTTATGGTCCTTATTGGTTTACACATAATGGAGTGAATTTCATAATTACCTAAATCAGCTACATCCGAATAATGAAATTCACTCCATTAATAGATGTTAAAAAATAGTCATCACAACTTGTTAACCTTTTACATATATTGGAGTTACATCAGACAGATACATTCAATATGACAAGCTAATAGATGAGGAAAGAGTTGACCTTCAAAAACCAGGTACAACAAGAGGAGTTGACATAAATTGCTTTTTACAATGAATGAAAATGGATTTCAAACAGATTTAGTATATGATGAGTTAAAAATATCAGGTAATGAGAGTTACGGTTTCCATCCTTGTGAATTATTAGTTTCATCAATAGTAGGTTGTAGTGGAGGAGTGTTTAGAAATATATTAGAAAAAATGCGTTTACCATTTAATGAAGTCACTATTTCAGCTCAAGTAGAAAGAAACGAAGCAAAAGCAAACCGAATTGAGAAAATTCATTTGATCTATTCTATCTATGCTGATAATGATAATATTGCACCGATGAAAATTGAGCAGGCTTTAATTTTAGCACGTAAAAACTGTAGCATGATCCAATCTGTTCAAAATAGCATAACAATTACAGAAGAATTTACAATGAGATAAAACGCATTGCCCCGAATCCCAGTAAACAATATAGATTCAAAACTAACTGTAAGGTATAGAAGAGGATATGCCTAAAGCTTATCAAGTGAATCAATTTCATAATTACAAAAAACAGCCATGCCGCTACAAATCCCTATTATGAAATTGATTAAAGTGTTAGATGAATTTTTTGGACTGCTGAAGATATGGGAGAAGTAATACTTGATATGTCTGAAGGTACGGATCCTGAAGATACTGCATCAAAGTAGATAGAATATAATCAAGATACAGTGGACGAATGGATTGAAGGTATAGAATAATATAAACGATATTGACATGGGAAAGGTTTTAGTTGTTCATATTTGTTATATGATCATCTAAAACCTTCCTTTTTGTTTATAATGTGCTATGAAATGTTAGTTTAAGTCGGTACTAATCTTTAACAACTGAATAGCGCATGAAAAAACCAAGCAAAACACCTCCGATATATACCCTAATATCAATGGAATGTTTAAGAAACCTCAAACTATTTACACCCTACTTACGTTCTCATTTCTCAGATTGCATATTTTTTCTCTTAACTGCTTCCGGGTCTGTATCACTATATATACCAGTATTACGTCCACCTGTTGTTTTTGCGATCCACTCTTTCGCCTCATTATAGGACAAACCTGATTTTCTTGCTTGTTCCTTCACTGCTTCTATATCTGTACCAACAACTGTTTGTTTCTTGCTGTTTTCTTTCATTTGTACAAACTCCCTTCCGTACATATTTATGGTAGTATCCACAATAGTAGACGAAACATGCATTTGGGATAAAGAAACAGAGGGACAAGGGAACTTCCATTAGCGACTTCGTTTTACAAAAAGTTTTTTCTTTATATTTAAGTAGTTCTCTATTTCAAAAATCAAATAAAACAAATTCGCCCGTACTTCAAATTCTTCTCTTGCTTTCGGTAAATCCGTCTGGCGGTTCGAAGCCTTCAATTCCGCCAACTCATGTAATGAATGATCCGTTGTATCT
>JAPFCO010000488.1 GCA_026169505.1 Pseudogracilibacillus sp. | reverse complement strand
TTCGAATACATTAATTAAGCTAACACCTACCAATGGGCCGATAGCAGTTGCCAACACATTACTCATACTGAAATAGCCAATACCTTCTCCATTTCTACTAGGTGGAATAATTTGAGCGATAATCGTTCCTGTTGCAGTCGTTGCAAGTCCAACACCAATTCCTTGAATAATTCGAATAGCGATTAAGAAGTAAATTCCAGCATCTAAGAAATAAAAGAATGATAATAAAACAAACATGCTAATCCCGATAATCAATATTTTCTTGGTACCTATTTTTTCAATCTTATTTCCTATAAATAATCGGCCAAATAGTACGCCAATAATAAAAACACTAGCAACTAATCCTGCGAGACTCGTTGAAGCTTGATAGGTTTCCATCGCATATGACGCCATCGTAACTAAAAGTAGATACATCGCTAAGACGAGAAAAAAGTTAACGACGGAAGTGGAAATAAATTCTTTTGTCCATAATTTTTCTTTTTTCAATCTTATTCTCCTTCTATACTAGTTAAATTTTGATGAACTTTAGCTAATACGTCAATCGTCTTTAATAGCTCATCTTCACTAATACCTTCAAGGGACTTCAATTGGAAATCCGCAATAGAATGGCGTATATCTTGATACGTATTTTCTCCTAATACCGTCAGATGAATCATTTTCTCCCGCTTATCTTTGCCAGGACCTGCTTGAACAAATCCTAATTCCTTTAAGCGTTGAACTGTACGAGTTATGGTCGGCCTTTCCACTGCCTGGTGATGAGATATTTCTCCTAAGGTCAGTTCCTTTTCTGTATGGATAAGCTTTAAAACAGCATATTGTGAACTATACAGTTCATGCTGCGCCAATTTTTGATTAAGTTGTGAGACAAAAGGGCGATACATTTTGTAGTATTGTTCGAAAAATAGTTTATGAGACTTCATACATTGCCTCCTGGCTATATAGTTACTTATGATAAGTAACTATATCATATTACATGACTTAAATAAATATATTAAGATTCACTCATGTTGACTAATCAGAAAATTGAAATTATAATACGGTAAAAGATAGATAAATATAGAGGAGGGTTTCATTTGATCGAAAATCCTTTTTACACGGAGGAAGTCCATGGTCCATATTCGTTTTATAATTTAGGTGATTTTGCATTAGAAGGCGGCGGTGTTATCCCGAATTGTACACTAGCATATAATACGTTCGGGACGTTAAATGATGCGAAAGATAATGTCATCATTATCCCGACTTGGTTTTCGGGTACGAGTAAAGATTATGAGTCTTATATTGGGGAAGGTCGTGCTTTAGATCCGAATAAATACTTTATCATCATCATCAATCAAATCGGGAACGGACTTTCGTCTTCACCACATAATAGTCCTGATCCGATAGCTATGAATAAGTTCCCAAAAGTGAGAATTTCAGATGATGTTAGGGCGCAACATCACTTTATTACCGACCATTTCGGGATTGAAGAAATAGCGCTCGTTGTAGGCGGTTCAATGGGGGCACAACAAACATATGAATGGGCAGTTCGTTTTCCGAAAATGGTCAAACGAGCAGCGCCCATTGCTGGAACGGCTAAAAATACAGTACATGACTATTTATTTACAAAAACATTGTTAGAGGCGATTACATCTGATCCCGGATGGAACAACGGGAACTATACATCGCACAAGGAGGTTGCAGCAGGGTTAGGAAGGCACGCAAATATTTGGGCTGTGATGGGGCTTAGTACGGAATTTTACAAACAAGAAAAATGGCGTTTATTTGGTGTGGAATCAGTAGAAGCGTTTATGCATGAATTTCTTCAGCCACTTTTTCAAGCGATGGATCCAAATAATTTACTTACGATGGGCTGGAAATGGCAACATGGAGATGTGAGTAGAATGACGGACGGAAATTTACGAGAAGCGTTAGGGAGAATTGAAGCGAAGGTTTTTGTTATGCCGATTGATGAAGATATGTTCTTTCCACCAAGGGATTGTGAAGAAGAGCAAAAATTCATTCCCAACAGTGAACTCAGAACAATTCACAGCATTGCGGGGCATTTTGGTTTGTTTGGTGGAGAAGGAAATTATTATTTTGATCAAATAGATAGACATTTAAAGGAATTGTTGAGTTTATAATAAGAAGTCAATAAGACCATCAATAAAGAGGCTAATTTTTGATTATCTATTAGCCTCTTCCATGTGTACAATTGGGTGATTTTATTTCTTTTCTTGATACATAAAGTAATCGAAGTCGGCATGTATATTTTCACCTGAAGTATCCTGACATTGCATTCCCACAAAAGCTCCGGTGAAAAAACCTCCACCTTGTATATAGTCATCCGATAATTTATACGCATGTAAGTCTATCGGGATTGAGATCCACTTTTCATTATCAAAAGAGTATGAGTAATGGTACATATTACTATTCACATCGACTCGCATATAGACGGCTTTTACATGTTCTGGAATGATAATTTCATTTCCTTGTAAAGGTTCATCGAATACAAAGTTATCACAAGTTGTAAGTTGTAAAACACGCTTTTTCTCCTCATGCCATGTTATTTGTAAAGCAGTCCAATTTTGTGTGTTGTAATAGTTTACTAATCCTGCAGCTTGTTGGAATGAGTTTGGTTCAAAAAT
>JAPFCO010000229.1 GCA_026169505.1 Pseudogracilibacillus sp. | reverse complement strand
TGTTCTATGCCGAATACGAATCCAGTACCAGACAGTGTTGACGAGGTGGGACGATTATTTGAGCGGATTCAACAGGATGCAGTCGTTCGAGTTTTACCATATGCTGCAATTACAAAAGGTTTACAAGGGGAAGAACGCACAGACATAAGTGCCTTAAGCAAAACAAATATATTTGCATTTACAGATGACGGAGTGGGAATTCAAACGGCAGGTCAAATGTTGGAAGCGATGCGAGAAGCGGCAGCAAATAATCGTGCAATTGTTGCTCACTGTGAGGATAACTCGATTCTATATGGTGGGGCAGTCCATGAAGGTAATGTCAGCAAACGTTTAGGCGTACCTGGGATTTTAAGTGCATGTGAATCCGTCCAAATAGCAAGAGATGTGTTATTAGCTGAAGAAGCAAATTGTCATTATCATGTGTGTCATGTAAGTACGAAAGAATCTGTGCGGGTTATTCGTGATGCTAAACGAGCTGGTATTCGAGTAACAGCAGAAGTTTCACCACATCATTTATTGTTAACAGAAGATGACATGACAGAACTAGACACAAATTATAAAATGAATCCACCATTACGAAGTCAGGCAGATCGTGATGCTCTTTTTGAAGGATTAATGGATGGAACAATTGATTTAATTGCAACAGATCATGCACCACACTCAGAGGAAGAAAAAGCGCTTGCTATGGATAAAGCACCATTTGGCATCGTCGGATTAGAAACAGGCTTTCCGCTTCTATATACACATCTAGTGAAAACAGGTAAAATGACTTTACAGCAATTGGTGGATAAAATGACGGTCATACCAGCAAGCGTATTTGACTTACCATATGGTGTACTTGAAGAGGGACGCGTTGCGGATTTAACGTTAATTGATTTAGAAAAAACAATCACAATTGATAAACGATCATTTTTATCCAAAGGAAAAAACACTCCGTTTGACGGATGGACGGTAGAAGGAGTTCCAGTATTAACAATTGCTGCAGGAAAAATTGTATATGAGGATGATATCAATGCATAAAAGACAAATTGTGTTAGAAGATGGAACGACTTTAACTGGAACAGCTTTTGGTAGTATGAATCCTTCTGAAGGAGAAGTAATTTTTAACACGAGTATGACAGGGTATCAAGAGGTACTTTCAGATCCCAGTTATAACGGAAATATTGTAGTAATGACTTATCCCTCAATCGGTAGCTATGGTATCAATCGGGATGATTTTGAGTCGATTACACCTTTTGTGAAAGGTATGATCGTAAAAGAAGTCGTCATGGAACCTTCCAATTTCAGAACTGAAGAAACAATCGACAGTTATATGAAACAACATGGAATTCCAGGAATTGCTGGAATCGACACAAGAATGCTTGCTCGTATTCTACGTGAAAAAGGTACATTGAAAGGTCGAATCATTACCGTAGAAGATGATGAAGTGTCGCAACATACAATGGATGAGCCATCAGATGTATTAGTGCGAGAAACATCGATTACTAAAGCCTATATTGTACCAGGTGAGGGCAAGCGCATCGTCGTGATTGATCTAGGTATGAAGCAAAGCATCTTACATGAACTAATGGAAAGACATAGTGATGTAACAGTAGTACCTTACGATTATACTGCGGAGAAGATTTTAGCGACAAAACCGGATGGTATATTAATTTCAAACGGTCCAGGTAATCCGATTGATTTACACCAGACAATAGTGACTGTCCAATCTTTACTTGGAAAAGTAACTATTTTTGGAATTGGTCTTGGTCATCAATTATTCGCATTGGCAAGTGGTGCTAAAATGGCGAAATTACATGTAGGTAATTACGGCACGAATTATCCTGTAAAAGATTTACAAACAGATCGAACATGGATTACGACGCAGAGTCGTCATTTTTATGTAGAGGAAGCGTCATTACATTCTACCTCATTAACGATTACTCATCGATCATTAAATGATCAAACAATTGAGGGATTATGCCATACGGAATACCCTGCTTTTTCTGTGCAATTTAACCCAGAAGGAGCTCCGGGGTCAAATGAAACAAACTTTTTATTTGATCAGTTTATCGAATTAATGGAAGAACATACATTAAAAAATGGAGCGGATGATCATGCCTAAAAACTCAGCGATTGAAAAAATTCTTGTCATTGGATCGGGACCAATTGTTATTGGTCAAGCAGCCGAATTTGACTATTCTGGTACACAAGCTTGTCACTCATTAAAAGAAGAAGGATATACCGTCGTTTTGGCTAACTCGAATCCTGCAACGATTATGACTGATCATACGGTTGCCGATACGGTTTATATGGAACCATTAACAGTGGAGTTTTTAAGTAAAATAATTCGTAAAGAAAAACCAGATGCACTTTTACCAACATTGGGTGGGCAAACGGGTTTGAATTTGGCTATTGAGTTAGATGAGTCAGGTGTATTAACAGAATATGGAGTGGAATTATTAGGGACTTCTTTAGAAGCTATTCAAAAAGCGGAAGACCGAGAGAAGTTTCGAACGTTAATGGAGGAACTTAATGAGCCTGTGCCACCGAGTGAGATTGTGAATAATGTGGAGGATGCAGTTCAATTTATTGAAGAAATAGGCTATCCAATCATTGTTCGACCAGCATTTACACTAGGTGGAACCGGTGGCGGAATGTGTCATGACGAGAAAGAACTACGTCACATCGTTAAAAATGGTTTGGCTTTGTCACCAGTAAACCAATGTTTAATTGAGAAAAGTATTGCTGGTTTTAAAGAAATCGAGTATGAAGTGATCCGGGATAAAAAAGACCAGGCAATTGTTGTTTGCAATATGGAAAATGTGGATCCAGTTGGCATTCACACAGGTGATTCAATTGTCGTTGCTCCATCCGTGACGTTGTCAGATAAAGAATATCAAATGTTGCGTAGAGTATCGTTGAAACTTATTCGTGCACTTGAAATTGAGGGTGGTTGTAATGTGCAATTAGCACTTGATCCTCACAGTTTTGATTATTATATTATCGAAGTAAATCCACGCGTAAGCCGTTCATCTGCACTTGCTTCAAAGGCGACAGGCTATCCGATTGCTAAAATTGCCGCTAAAATTGCCATTGGCTTAACATTAGATGAAATTAAAAATCCAATCACAGAAACAACTTATGCTTGTTTTGAACCTGCACTGGATTATATCGTTACAAAAATCCCTCGTTTTCCATTTGATAAATTTAAAACGGGTGATCGCCGATTAGGAACGCAAATGAAGGCAACAGGAGAAATCATGGCAATTGGACGAAACTTTGAAGAATCGATCTTAAAAGGGATTCGCTCATTAGAAATTGGCAATGGAGATTTTCATTTACCATATTTGACAGAAGTAGCTGAATCGATTTTATTGGAAAGATTAATTGCTGCTGATGATGAACGAATATTTGTATTAGCAGAATTACTTCGACGCGGCATGACAATAGAAGCCATTCATTCAGATACGAAAATTGATTATTTCTTTCTTCGTAAATTTAAACATATTATTGATTTGGAAAATGAATTAACGAAAAAACCATTTGATGAACAAGGGTTATTAAAAGCAAAACAGTATGGATTCTCTGATCAACAGTTAGCTAGAATGTGGGAATCTACCGAAACAGCTATTTATAATCAACGAATAGCTACTAATATTACCCCAGTATATAAAATGGTCGATACATGTGCGGCAGCATTTGATTCAACTGCACCTTATTTCTACAGTACGTATGAAGAGGAGAACGAATCAGTTGCATCAAACAGAGAGAAAGTGTTAGTACTTGGCTCTGGGCCGATTCGGATCGGCCAAGGGATTGAATTTGATTACGCAACGGTTCATTCTATTCAAGCAATTAAGGAAATGGGTTATGAAGCAATTATTATGAACAATAATCCTGAAACAGTGTCAACTGATTTTTCAATATCAGATAAATTGTATTTCGAGCCTTTAACACTAGAAGATGTTATGCACGTCATTGAATTGGAGAAACCACTAGGAGTTATTGTACAATTCGGTGGACAAACTGCGATCAATTTAGCTGCAGGATTAGAAGCTAGAGGGGTACAAATTTTAGGAACGAGTTTAACCGCCATTGATCGTGCCGAAGACCGCCATAAGTTTGAAGAGCTGTTAGAAGAGCTAGATTTAGCAAGACCTGTAGGTAAGGCAGTATCTAATAAAACGGAAGTAATCCCTACTGCAAATGAAATCGGGTTTCCAGTATTAGTTCGCCCCTCTTATGTTATTGGTGGAAGCCAAATGGAAATCGTTTATGATGATGAAGAACTAACAAGATATTTAGACAAAATAGCTGAAATAAATAATGAGAAGCCATTATTAGTCGATCAATACATTACAGGAATTGAAGTAGATATCGATGCGGTAAGTGATGGAACAACAACGGTTGTCCCTGGAATTATGGAACATATTGAACGCTCAGGTGTCCATTCGGGTGATTCAATTGCGGTATATCCGCCACAACGTTTGAGTGAAGCAGTTAAACAGAGGTGTCTTGAAGCTACAGACAAAATAGCCCGTGCACTTCAAGTCGTTGGACTCATCAATATTCAATTCATTATTAAACAAGACGAGGTGTACATCATTGAAGTGAATCCACGTGCAAGTCGGACGATTCCTTTTATAAGTAAAATTACAGGTATGACAATGGCCAACATTGCAACTCAATGTATATTAGGAATGAAACTAGCTGACAAAGGATTTACGACAGAGATTTTACCAGAATGTGAACAAGTATATGTCAAATCACCAGTCTTTTCATTTGAGAAGCTACGAAGTGTTGATACGACACTAGGACCAGAGATGAAATCGACTGGAGAAGCTATCGGATATGATGCAACACTTGAAAAGGCATTATACAAAGGTTTAGTAGCCTCAGGATTAACGATCCCATTTGAAGGTTCTGTTCTATTGACGGTAGCGGATAAAGATAAACAAGAAGCATTTGAAATTGCCGCTCGTTTTCATGCATTAGGTTTTAATTTATATGCTACAGAAGGTACAGCAAAGTATATCGAAGCACGTGATGTACCTATTCAAACGGTGGCAAAGATTGGAGCAGAACATCAAAATGTTTTATCATTAGTGAGTAATGGAAAAGTACAATTTGTTATTAATACATTAACGTCAGGAAAGCAACCACGCTCAGATGGATTTAGAATTCGTCGTGAAGCAGTAGAACATGGGATTATTAGTTTAACGAATTTAGATACAGCAACGGCGATATTAAATGTCATTGATTCAACGACACTAAGTGCATCAGCAATTGAAGATAAAGGGGTCAGACGTACATGATGAAAAAAGAATCGCTAGAAGTCATGTCATCTAGGGAAATTGCAAAAGAGACGATTGAAATGGTATTAAAAAACGCATATATTACTGAACATGCAGTGCCAGGACAGTTTTTGCATATATCCATTGTTGGACATACATTACGACGTCCTATTTCGATTGCCGCCATTAATCAAAAAGAGCAGTTGATAACGATTCTTTTTAAAAAAATAGGTTCAGGAACAACGGCACTCGCGGCCTATCCTGTTGGAAGTTCCGTCGATGCACTAGGTCCTAGTGGGAATGGCTTCCCAATTCATGACTTACCGACAGACAAACGAATATTATTGATCGGTGGAGGTATAGGTGTGCCACCTCTCTACTACCTAGGGACAACATTAAAAGCGCAAGGGGTAGAAGTCCAGACAATTATTGGGTTTCAATCAAAAGAGTATGTCTTTTATGAGGAAGCATTCAAACAACTTGGCGAAACATATGTCGTGACCAATGATGGCACATATGGTTACGCGGGATATGTGACAGATGTTGTTAATGAGGTGCAAGCCTTTGATCGTTATTATAGTTGTGGGCCTGCACCAATGTTACAAGCAGTGACGAAAGAATTTCCAAAAAAAGTTGGCTATATTTCTTTTGAAGAGCGGATGGGTTGTGGGGTAGGTGCTTGTTTAGCGTGCGTTATAGAAACAAATGATGCTGCCGGTTATAAAAAGATTTGTCAAGACGGTCCTGTTTTTGCAGCGAATGAGGTGAGTATATGATCGATTTATCTGTATCATTACCGGGATTAGAGTTAAAAAATCCAATTATGCCAGCATCAGGTTGTTTTGGATTTGGACGAGAATACAGTAAATTTTATGATTTAGGTGAACTTGGTGCAGTTATTATGAAAGCAGCAACAGGAGAAGAAAGACAAGGTAATCCGACTCCGCGAGTAGCTGAAACATCATCAGGTATGTTAAATGCAATTGGTTTGCAAAATCCAGGTGTTAAAAAGATTGTTGAAACAGAAGTTCCATTCTTAAGTGATTTTAATATCCCTATTATAGCAAATGTTGCTGGAAGTACGGTAGAGGAATACGAATATGTTACGTCTGTTTTAAACGAATCAGAACATCTTTCGGCCATTGAACTAAACATATCTTGTCCGAATGTACGTGAAGGTGGCATTCAATTTGGAATTGATCCGGAAATGGCGGCGATAGTAACGAAAAAGGTAATAAACATTAGTAACGTTCCGGTTTACGTTAAACTATCTCCTAATGTTACAAATATAGTGGAGATGGCAAAGGCAATTGAAGATGCTGGAGCAGATGGATTAACGATGATTAATACATTAACAGGAATGCAAATAAATCTACCAAGTAAACGGCCGATAATAGCTAATAAAACAGGAGGTTTATCTGGTCCAGCAATTAAACCAATTGCGATTCGTATGATTTATGAAGTAAGTCAACAAGTGTCTATACCAATTATTGGTATGGGCGGAATTGAACGGGCGGAAGATGTAATTGAATTTTTGTTAGCTGGGGCAAGTGCAGTTGCAATAGGAACGGCTAATTTTCAAAATCCATTTGTCTGTCAGGAAACGATTGCAGCATTACCAATCGTTTTAGAAAAGTATGGTTATACATCGATTGAAGAAGTGATCGGAGGAGCCCATGAATAAATTGTATGTAGCACTGGATTTCCCAACTTGGGCGGAGTCGAGTCATTTTATACGAGAAAATGGACTAGAAGGAGTCCCAGTTAAAGTGGGAATGGAATTGTTTTATCGTGAAGGAATTCAAGTGATTGAACGATTGAAAGAAAATAACCATCCAATTTTTTTAGATTTAAAACTACATGATATACCTACGACTGTGATGCGTGCAATGAGCAATCTAGCTAGTTTAGAAGTCGATGTGGTGAATGTTCATGCACTTGGTGGTAAAGAGATGATTCAGAGAGCAAAAGAAGGATTACAATCTTCCTCTACTAGTAACTATACGACAAAATTATTAGCTGTAACGATTTTAACTTCTATGGATGAACAGATGATCCAACAAGATTTGGGACTGCAAGGAACGGTTGAGGAAAATGTTGTTCACTTAGCTAGATTAAGTGAGAAAAGTGGTGCTGACGGAGTCGTTTGTTCTGTTCATGAAGCGAAGACAATTTATGAACATTGTCACGAGAATTTTTTGACGGTTACTCCAGGCATCCGTTTAGCGACAAGCGCTGTTGATGACCAAAAAAGAGTAGCAACACCATCTGTTGCAAAATCATTAGGTGCAAGCTCGATTGTCATTGGTAGAAGTATCACACAGGCACAAGATCCATTGCAAGCATATGAACAGGCATTAAAGGAGTGGGAAAATGGGATTACAGACTGACGTAGCACGAGATTTATTACATATTGAAGCAGTTCAAATTAAAACAGAAAAAGCAGATTATTTCACTTGGACATCTGGTATTCGATCTCCAATTTATTGTGATAATCGTTTAACGATGTCCTATCCTGACATTCGAAAACGAATTGTTGCAGCATTTGTAGAAATGTTATCTAAATCATCCTATAAGCCAGATGTCATTGCTGGTTGCGCTACGGCTGGTATTCCCCATGCCGCTTGGTTAGCAGATGAACTTGATTTACCAATGATTTATGTTAGGTCCAAACCTAAAGGTCATGGCAAAGAAAACCAAATCGAAGGAGTAGCTGTGAAAGGTCAGAAAGTGCTTGTGATTGAAGATCTTATTTCTACCGGCGGTTCATCGATTGATACAGCAAACGTGTTACGAGAGCAAGGAATGGACGTTGAGGCCGTATTCGCTATATTTACATATGGTCTCAAAAAAGCAGCTAATCGTTTTCAAGATGAAAAGTTATCTTTGCAAACAATTACTGGATTTGATCATTTATTAACAGCATTAGTGGAAGATAAAGAAATCACGATAGAGAACGAGCAGGAATTACTCGCATGGCGTAACCAACTTTAAAGCAAATTTAGTTTATACATCCGGTATAACGTTAAGAAAATCTGCATCCTGAATATACTTCGTACCTCGCAAGCAAGTGATCCATCTTCGCTCAATAAGAGGCAACGTAAATTCAGGATTTGTTACATCATAGTCCTGTATTGTCCCATTTCAACAGTTTTCTAATGAATAAAGTAATATAATGATATATACTAATAAGTGATTCAAAAAACTTATTAGTAAAGGATTTTTATTATGAAAATTGACGATTATGAATTATTGTTGCAACTTGAAAAGATTGGTACTGTTCG
>JAPFCO010000417.1 GCA_026169505.1 Pseudogracilibacillus sp. | reverse complement strand
TATAATTTATGGCATCATGTCTCCCATTAAATTAGCTGCTGATTCGGGATTCATCTCTGCTAATATATTACCTCGCACTTTGCCTGAGAGTTCATTTAATACTGCTACTGCAATATCTTGTTGCAAATTCTCTATAATGTTTGCAGCTTTTTCAGGGTCCATTTTTTGAAAAGACGAAGCGACACTTTTCACTTCATCATCCACTTCTTCTTCGACATCTTCTGGATTAGCTGAACTGTCGTCAGAATCGTCACTCGATCGATTCTCTAGTTTTTTTATATCGATCTCTAATTCAGCAATAATATCTTCTAAACTATCAATTTCTCTAGTCAAATCATTAATTTCTTCTTTTTGGTTTTCAATTATCTCTTCAGCCCGTTCAGCTTTTTTGGTGTCCTCTTTTTCTTCACTTGAAGATAAGAGCTTTGATACAGGGGTATTGCTTAGTTTATCTTTCATCCAGCTACCAGTATCAACACCTGCTATTTGTAATACGAAAAACAGTAGAATTAATACAACCATCATCGGTATAACAATTGCAAATAAAAACCATACAATTGGATTACGTCGCTCTTTATTATTTTTCATCTTCGCCATATTTTCACCTATTTTGGACTTGCTTATTATATTGCCTCATTGACATTTCATCCATTAATGCAGCCTCTAACATTCGTTCTTCCGCATTTTTTTCCTGTTCACGAATATCAATCATTTTTTCAATTTTCTTTACTTCGATAAAAGCTTCATTAAGTAATTCTTGTGTGATTTCCATCTTTTTCCGTGCTTGTTGCACATGATGTTGCAGCGTGACAATCTTACTACTTAAATTATTTATATAACGTGACTGTTCTTTCATGATTTCCATTGTGAATTGCTCGCGCATTTTATGACTCAATTGCTTTTCAGCAACTTCTTTCTTCCTAAGTTGGTCATATAATTTGTTCGCAACGATTTCAAATTGTTCAACTGCCTGGACTCGCTCAATTTGTGCTTGGTTTTTTTCTTGTTCTTTCACTTGTAAAACTTTATATAAAACAGCTGTTTGTGCCATTAAGTATCCTCACCATCTATTAATTGTTTCATTGTCTGAATAGAATGATCAAAAGGTTCAGTTTCCAATGTTTCTTGCTTCAAAAATGATTGAATATCTCGATGATAACGAATCGCTTGATCAATCTCTTGATCTGTCCCATGCTTATATGCACCAATTTGGATTAAATCACTTTTTTCATCATATACACCCATTAAATGCCGTATTTTTTGGGCATAATGTAAATGACCTTTATCCACAACCTGCGGCATCACACGACTAATTGATTTTAAAATGTTAATCGCGGGATACTGGCCAATTTCTGCTAATTTACGATCTAGCACAAAATGACCATCTAATATTCCTCGTACTGTATCAGCAATTGGTTCATTCATGTCATCTCCATCGACTAAGACTGTATAAAATGCTGTAATAGAACTATGTTTATTTGTTCCTGTACGTTCTAGTAACTTAGGTAATGTCGCAAATACGGAAGGTGTATACCCTTTTGTTGTTGGCGGTTCTCCTACTGCTAAACCAATTTCTCTTTGAGCCATTGCAACTCTTGTAACGGAATCCATCATTAAATTGACCGTCAAACCTAAATCTCTAAAATACTCGCTAATTGCTGTAGCTGTGTATGCTCCTTTGATTCTCATGAGAGCTGGCTGATCAGAAGTCGCTACCACTACAATCGTCTTCTTTAAACCTTCTTCACCTAGATCTTTTTCAATAAATTCTCGCACTTCTCGGCCTCGCTCACCTATTAATGCAATGACATTTATATCTGCTTCACTATTCCGGGCTATCATCCCGAGCAATGTACTCTTTCCTACACCGCTTCCTGCAAATATACCAATTCTTTGCCCCTTGCCAACCGTTAAAAGGGAATCAATTGCCCGGACTCCAACTTGAATTGGATCTGTAATTGGCGGTCGTAACATTGGATTTGGAGGCGCATTTTCAGTTACATACGTTTTTAGGCCTTTTGGCAAACTTGTTTTATCTAATTTGTTTCCGAGTGCATCAACAACATGACCAATTAAACTTCGTCCTACTTTGATTGTTAAAGGTTTACCGGTTGCTTCTACTAGACAGCCCGGACCAATTTCTGTTACTTCAGTGTATGGCATTAATATTATTTTCTCATGATTAAATCCAACAACTTCAGATAATATTGGCTCTTTATTATTTGATTCAGAATAAATGAAACATACTTCTCCAATATTTGCTGCTGGACCTAGCGATTCAATCATAATTCCAACAACTCGTAATATTTTTCCGTAATGTTTGTATGGGTCTGTTTGTTCAATAACATTAGTTAATTGTTCAATATCCATCATTCATTCTCCGAAATATTTTCTTCTAATGCTGCTTTTATTTGTTGGAGTTGCACATCGATACCAATCTCAACTTGACCAAACGGATGTTTTATAAGGCAATCTCCTGTATTCATTTGATCATCTGCATAGATTGAAAGAAGTTGTCCTTCTTCCAATAATTCTTCTAATTCTTCTTTTCGTTTCATGACATATTCATAGTCTGATGGATGGACATAAGTAGAAATATCAGATTTATCCTTTAAATCTTGTAAACCATGTTTTAATATTTCAGTAATACCATAATCAGTTGCAACTAAATGGTTTTTGGTGATTTTTTCCGCTGCAGACATTGCTAGTTGAATAATTGCTTTTTCATGTTTAGCAATGGTTTTAAAATAATCTGCTTTCGCTAACTCCGTCATACGGTTTGCTTCTGAAATTACTTGCTCATACTCTTTCTCCACATGTTCTAATCCTGCATCATAGCCTGTTTTATAACCTATGTTTCGGGCTTCTTCCCTTTCCTCTTCCTTTGTGACTAACCAGGCTTCCTTTTCTTTATGGATAGCTGTTTTAATATCTTGTAACAATATTTCTTTTTTACTTTGCAATGACGCAATTTCTTGTTTTCGATTGGTTATTTCACTTTCAATGTCATACTGGTCCGTCTCGATTTGATCTTTATATGTAGTAGGTTTATGTTTGTGAAAATCGGACAGATCTTTTAACGATATAACCTTCCGATTAGATTCATTGCTTTTGTCGTCTCCCGATTTAGACAATGATATCGTCACCTCCACCCCTTGCAATTACAATTTCTCCAACCTCATCTAATCTACGAATCGTACTGACAATTCTAGTTTGGGCTTCTTCTACATCACGTAAACGAACTGGTCCCATATATTCCATTTCCTCTTTGAAGGTG
>JAPFCO010000304.1 GCA_026169505.1 Pseudogracilibacillus sp. | reverse complement strand
TTGTACAAGGTCAGCGGCATCTCCAAATCCTTCTTGGTAAGCTTGGAAATCTCCCTCTTCTACTCCGTACGCACCTAAAATCACTTTAGAAATAGTATTCGTTTCACTTGCTGGTGGGCCAATTGCAATCTTTGCATTGCTCCCGCCACCATCTCCACCGGTAGAGTCATCTCCTCCACATGCGGCTAATACAAAGACCAAACTGACTAACATGGTAACTAACATTAGAAATCTAGTTTTACTCATCTTCATCCCCCTTTTTTACTTTTAAAACAGATACACCCATATTTTGTAAAGGAAACAATCTAGTTGTATAAATACTTTCATACAGTGTACTGAATTATTAGAATATTTACATCCTACTTTTTACCCAAATTAACTCCCTCTAAAGAGAATAGTCGATAAAACAATGGAGTAGATGAACGAGCTTTAAACATAATTGGCTTTTTTTCAGCAGCTTCGTTTTAGTCATAATTTTTTCATCAAATGATAAAGATGTTCGGCATGTGAAGTAATGCGGTTCATGTTATAATACGATGGAGAAGTAGAGGAGGATTTTTGAATTGAGTGAACCTAAATTAGTATATTCGAGTAAAATAAATAAAATACGGACATTTGCTTTAAGTCTTGTATTTATTGGGATTCTTATTATGTATGTTGGTATTTTAGCTAAGAAAATTCCTTGGTTAATGTTTACTTTCTTCATTATCGGTGTGATTAGTGTCTTAATGAGTACCGTCGTTTATTTGTGGATTGGGCTCTTATCGACGAGAGCAATCCATATTATATGTCCAAATTGTGAAAAACCAACTAAAATGCTTGGACGTGTTGATGCTTGCATGAACTGTAAACAACCATTAACAATGGATAAAGATTTAGAAGGTAAAGAATTTGATGAAAAATATAACTCAGCAAAATATCGAAAAGAATTAAAAAAGGACCAAGAGCAGAACGAACAATAAGAGACAAACTAGAAAATAGCGAGGTAAATAGGATGAAACAACCAATACTACAGTTTGATTTTAATGATTCACCTATTGTTTTTTCACATCCAAGCAAAATCATTCAAACAAATAAATTAACCGAAGTGAATGAATGTCTCTTACAAGTGCAACTTGCTGCTGATAACGGATATTATGTAGCAGGTTATATTAGTTATGAAGCAACGTATGCATTTACAGAATACATTAGACCTGAATTGAGCAATGAACAACCATTGCTCTGGTTCGGGTTATTTCGTGCCCCAAATAATGAACCAATCGTATGTTCCAACAAAGAACAATATACGATCGGACAATGGAATATGTTGCAATCAAAGAAACAATATGACAAACAGTTTGCACAAATTATGAAGGCGATCCAACAAGGACCGGTAAAACAAGTTAATTATACGGTACCTTTTGAAACTAGTTTCAGTGGAAATACATATCACTATTATGAACGACTGAAAAAGGCACAGCAAGCAGCCTATAATGCCTATTTACAATTAGGCGATTTCGAAATTATTTCAGCATCTCCGGAATTATTTTTTCATATGAATAAGCAAGATATTACCGTCAAGCCAATGAAAGGTACAATCCATCGAGCGAAGACGGTCGAAGAAGATTTGATGAATAAACAGTGGTTAGAAACATCGGAAAAAAATAAATACGAAAATAAATTAATTAGCCAATTAATGCTAACGGAATTAACTCCGATTACTCAAAAAGATTCCTTACAAATATCGAATTTGTATGAGGTGGAGCAATATCCGACCGTTTATCAAATGACTTCAACGATACAAGGTACATTGCTTCCTGAAACAACGGCAACTGAAATAATCAAAACATTATTCCCATGTGGCTCTATCACAGGCGTTCCAAAAGATGAAACGATTCGATTCATTGCAGATGTGGAGCCTTTCCCAAGAGAAGTATATTGTGGTGCAATTGGTTATATTACACCGAACAAAGAAGCTATTTTTAATGTGCCGATTCGAACTGTAACAATTGACCGTAAACAAAATCGTGCTACATATGGTGCTGGAGGGGCAATCACTGCTAATTCGAACGTCAAAGAAGAATATGAAGAAATGCTAGCAAAAACGAACGTATTAGAACTACAACAGGAAAAATTCCAGTTATTAGAAACGATTGCGTTAAAGAATGGTGAGTACCTTGTATTAGATGAACATATGGATCGTTTACTTCAATCAGCAAACTTTTTCTGTTTGCCCATCAATATACATGAAGTAAAAAACCAATTACAAGAGGTTGCCCAAACAAAGACACAAGGAGCGTGGCGCGTACGGTTAACTGTTTCTGAACTAGGGAAAATCGAAATATCTTATCAATCATTGTCTCAAATAGATAATTCCCGTATCAGATTAGCTGAAAAACCAATCGACAAAGAGAATCTCTTTCATTATCATAAAACAACGAATCGAACAATCTATGATCAGCACAAACCAGGAGACGACTTCTTTGATGTCTTATTATGGAACGAACTTCATGAAGTGACTGAGTTTACAATTGGTAATGTTGTTGTTGAAATCAATGGTGAATTCTATACGCCACCTATTATTTGTGGTGTCTTACCAGGTACCTATCGTGCATCATTACTGAAATGTGGAGAAATAAAAGAAAAAGTAATTTTAAAAACGGATCTAGAACGAGCGACAAACATCTGGTTCATCAATAGTGTTAGAGGTTGGATTAAAGTACATTTTTAAATAACAAAAAAAGAATCGTATAATAAAACGATTCTTTTTATCCGTAGTTTAAGAAAGTATCAAAACTTTTTTACAACATAATTGCACCTGAGGTTGTCACCCAAAAACCTAGCTACAACTAAGTTTACTAATTATTGTTTCACTGTTGTTTTCATATGGGAGCAATTCCCGCATTTACCATACAGTTCCATCCGATGATGGCTAATCTCAAATCCACTTACCTTTTGAGCTAAAGATTCAATCTCATCTAACGTTGGATAGTGAAAATCCACAATCTTACCACAATCTTCACAAATAATATGATAATGTTCCATCATATTACTATCAAATCGGCTTGAATCATCGCCATATGTCAATTCGCGAATAAGTCCTAAATCTTTCAAGATACGTAAATTATTATATACTGTTGCAACACTCATGTTAGGGAACTTATCTTCAAGCGCTTTATAAATTTCATCTGCAGTCGGATGTTTCATTGAAGTTAGTAAGTATTCAAGAACCGCATGACGTTGTGGTGTTATACGCACACCTGATTTTTTCAATGTATCAATGGCTATTTCTAATTTATTGTCAATCATCGTCATGCACCTCACTTTCACTTATATTTTACAATCTTTCCTCATTGCTAGATTATAACTATTATTGTTAGTTTATCGTGTTATCATATGAAAAGTCAATTTATATCTACTGTAAATTGTTGCTTATTATCAATTCCTTTGACTTATTTTCATAGTTCCTTCACAACTGAGCCAATAATAGTAGTGACGTATCGTATTACTTTACATCAACTTGCAGTGGAATTTCAATTCCTTTTAATTCATGATTCACGTAGCGGGCGGCAACGAATAAATAATCCGATAAACGGTTCAAATAAGAGATGGGCAATGTATTTTGTAGTTCATCTTGAACCGTAACTGCTACACGCTCTGCACGTCGTACAACCGTTCTTGCTAAGTGAAGCGCACTTGAAGCACTATGTCCAGATGGTAAAATAAACTGTGTCAAAGGGGGTAAATCTTCACTCCAATTGTCAATTTGCTCCTCTAATTCTGTTATATGATCTTCTCGTAATTTCCAGGCAACTTCTCTTTCTTTTGGTGTCGACAATTCAGCGCCTACATGGAATAGAATCGTCTGTACGCGATACATTTTTTCTAAAAATGCTGCTTTTTCATCCCATTCTACATCATTTAAATGGCTTAACGCTAAACCAATCATCGAATTCGCCTCATCACATGTCCCATATGCTTCCACACGTAAATCATTTTTAGATACACGACTTCCATATACTAATGCCGTCGTACCTTTATCGCCTGACCTTGTATAGATTCTCATTGTATTCCTCCTTCAACCATCTCTTTTACAAATTCTAATGTTTCGTCGATATGTCCTTTTACTTTCACTTTACGATCTTCCTTTTGTAAAATTCCATCTTTATCAATAATAAAAGTCGAACGCTCGATACCATAAAACTCTTTTCCAAACATTTTTTTCAATTTCCACACATCATATAAAGTGGATGCTTCTTGTTCTGTATCAGCTAATAGTTCAAATGGCAGTCCATGTTTTTCGATAAATTTCTGGTGTTGTTCAATTGGGTCCGGACTTATGCCAAGAATAACTGTATCTTCTTGTTCAAATGCTTCATGACTATCCCTAAAATCACATGCTTGCGTTGTGCAACCAGGTGTCATATCTTTCGGATAAAAATATAATACAACATTTTTACCTTTATAATCTGATAAGGAAATTTGTTTCCCATCTTGATTTTCTAATGTGAAATCGGGTGCTAGTTTACCTATTTCTACAGACATTACAATCCCTCCAATAAGTTGTATATCCTTACTATATCATACTAGAGGGTGCTCCTAAATGAATTCTACTATTTCTTTTCTTCAAAATTAAGATGCATTACTTTTAATACGAAAGTCGTTGGTAAAATATAACCAATCAATGCTTGAATTAAGACAAATAAACGCGCGACACCAATCGGTGCAATGTCACCATAACCGATTGTAAGCATTGTTACACCACTAAAGTAAATACTTTGCCATAAAGTTTCAAGCCAAGGTATATCCACTTCATCGTAACTATCATAAAGAATCAAATCATAAAAAGAATATGTAAAATACAGCATTCCAAAGCCAATAATTACTGTACCATAAATAACTAAAAGCGAATAAAAAACTTCATAAGCAATACCAATTTTACGCTCTCTTACATCACTATGTTGCATAAAAATAAATTGCAACACACTACTAATTATAATGATTAAAATTAGATAAGTAATTAACCATCGCATCATAACACAACCTTTTTCTAGTGTATGTTATGCTCTATTATGAATATGCAAAAAACCCCATCAAAGTCATCTTCTAAACAATCGTTTAAGATGCTATAATGGAGTCTTTTTATTAGATAACAGGTACATTTTGATCAAAATCTTGCACTTGATATAACTGATAATAACTACCTTGTTTTTGCATTAATTCGCTATGTGTTCCTATCTCTGTAATTTTCCCGTGCTCAATGACAACAATCCGATCGGCATGTGTAATCGTTGCTAAACGGTGTGCTACGATAAATGTCGTTCGATCAGCCGCTAGCTCTCCTAACGCTTCTTGAATCGTCTGTTCACTTTCTAAATCCAATGCTGACGTAGCTTCATCAAAAATAAGGATTGGTGGATTTTTTATAAAAACACGTGCAATTGCAATTCGTTGTTGCTGTCCACCTGATAATTTCACACCACGTTCACCTACAAGTGTATCGTATTGATATGGTAATTCTTGTATAAACTCATGAGCATTCGCTGCTTTTGCTGCTGCGATTACTTCTTCATCTGTTGCATCTGGATTTCCCATACGGATATTCGTTGCGATCGAATCACTAAATAAAATATTATCTTGTAACACCATACCGATATTATTTCGTAAAGAACGTTGTGTCATATCACGAATGTCGATCCCATCCACCTTAATCGTTCCTTCTGTTACATCATAAAAACGTGGAATTAAACTAATTAACGTCGACTTTCCACCACCACTCATCCCTACAAGTGCGATTGTTTCACCTTGTTCCACGTCTAGATGAACATTTTTCAATACTTCTCTGTCATCATCGTTATACTGAAATGTAACATTTTCCAAATGGATGCTTCCATCTACTCGACCTACTTGAATAGCGTCTTTTTTATCTTCAATATCATACTTTTCATCCATTAATTCAAACACACGATCAATCGATGCGATTGCTTGTGTCAACACAGTCGAAGCATTAATTAAACGACGTAAAGGACTATATACTCTTTCCATATAACCTACAAAAGCAACCATTGTTCCCATTGTTAAATTACCATTAATTACCTGGTATCCCGCAAAAGCAATGACAAGTAATGGTGCTAAATCCGTTATCGTATTTGTAACAGCAAATGTTTTTGCATTCCATTTTGAATGGTCGATTGCTTTTGTTAAAAAGTTTTTATTGCGATCATCAAATTCCGCTTGCTCATAATCTTCTAAAGCAAAACTTCTCGTAACCGGAAACCCTTGAACTCTTTCATGTAAATGTCCTTGTACTTCCGCTAATGCTTGTGAACGTTCCTTTGTCAAATCTCGTAATTTTGAGTAAAAGTATTTGACAGCAAAACCATATAACGGAAATAAAATTATCGACACAATCGTCAATTTGACATCCATTGTTAACATAATAATAATGGCAATAACGATCGTTACTAGATCAAGCCAAACATTCATTAATCCTGTTACAACAAAGTTTTTTGTTTGTTCCACATCATGGATTACTCGTGAAATAATTTCACCTGTTTTTGTATTCGAATAAAAATTTAAGCTTAACCGTTGTAGATGATCAAATATTTTATTACGAATATCGTATAAAATTTTACTGGCGACTAATTGTGCTAAATATTGACGGATATACTCAATTGGTGGTCTAAGTATCAGGAAGATCGTAAACGATATCCCCATTAGCCAGAGTAACTGTGACGTTTTTTCAGCTTGTGCCATATCTCCCGCGATAATATTATCGATGACATATTTTAAAATAAGTGGAATTAGTAAGGGTATCGCAAACTTGAGCACCCCAATAAGAACGGTCCACACAATTTGCCAACCATATGGTTTAACAAATTTCATATATTGTTTAATGCTTTTCACTATACATCTTCCTTTATCTCTTTCAGAAAACCTTGACATGATTACATGTACAAGGCTTTAACCAATATTCTATCGTTTTTCTTTATATAATGTATAAAACCAGTTCATATGCTCTTGATTAAAAGGTCCTTTATTTGTAGTAATCCACTCGATTAAGATACCAAGATGTGTTGAAATAGCTTGGCGAACGGATGGCGGATATTGATAATACTGACCATTTTCTGCGTATTCTTTTTGATCTACGATATCGTAAGATCCGTCGGTCCCAACGATGACATCCAAATCATAATCGATATATTGCAAAATACCTTGATCATACGTAAATGGTGAGCTTAAATTACAATAATAAAAAGGTTGGTCCGTCAGAAGTAAAATGATATTGAACCAATAACGTCGATCAAAATAAAAAATTGCCGGTTCGTTTGTGCGCCAAGTGGGTTTCTTTCGTTCTTTCACATTCGTTCGATCATTAAAACCTACAACAAGATTATCATCTTGGTACAAAATGGTATTTTCTTCCCAACGTCGATGAAGATCGCCATCATGTTTGACACTTTGAATTGCAATAATTGTATCAACACTAGGTATTTTCATACAATCGACCTTTCTTACATTAGTGAATCAATTTTATCATTACAAAAACAGCCAAGACGTGGCAATAAATCCGTATGATGAAATTGATTCTAGTATCTATAGTATACAGTTAGCATCAACAGATTGAAAGTTAATTGTTTAGGTATAAGTAGACTGAATCTTGGGCTTTTTAGTCCGGCTTCGAAAGATTATAAAGTATTAGACGATTTATAAATAGTAGCTCGATGTTATACACGATGAGAACTAAGATTAAGCGATAGGACCAGACTATACACAAACAGAAACAGGATTTCCTACGATAGCATAGGAAATCCTGTTTCAATTAGTTCCTTATTTGGAAGGATTGTTTTTATTTTGTTGTGATTGTTGGTTTTGTTTTCTAACCTGTTGTG
>JAPFCO010000334.1 GCA_026169505.1 Pseudogracilibacillus sp. | reverse complement strand
TGCCATACTAAATCCATTATTCATTTGCACAACGCCTACAGGCTGCCATGGACAAACATGAAGTGCGATGACCGCTTCTACACCATCTAATACTCCTGCTTGAATCATATAAGGTGCACCTGACAAACCATGTTCATCTGTACTTTCCTCTGCCGGTTGGAAAATAAACTTTACCGTTCCAGTTAATTGGCCCCGGGAAAATTGCTCTGACAATAGCTTTACTGCCCCTAATAAAATTGCCGTATGTGCGTCATGACCACAGGCATGCATCACACCTTCATGTTTCGACACAAATTCATGTTCATTTTCTTCTAAGATCGGTAACGCATCAAAATCCGCCCTTAACGCTATCACCGGTCCTGTTCCAGTTGTCAACGTCGCTACTACACCATACCCGCCAACATTTTCTTCTACTTTCATATGATCCATCTTGTTTAATTCACTGACGATAAATGCGGACGTGTGCTTTTCCTCAAAACTAAGTTCAGGATGCTGGTGTATATATCGACGCCATAATTTTAACTGTTCAAATAACGAGTCAGCTCCTTTTACAATTTGCATTTTACATCAACTCACTTTTCTTCTGTTCATTTTTTATATGCATTAAATGCGTTTTCCGTTTCTTTTTAACCTTTCCAAGCGACAACCAATCTATCCTATTTCCTTCCACTAGTGTAAGCGCTGTCATCACTCCTTTAAAAGGAACAGTTATTTAATAGAGTGTATGATGATTCGCTCCAATTTAAATGATGTATGGAATCCAATCATAACTATTCGTTGTTCCTTACCTCTATTGTATCTTGTTCCATTTGTATGAACAATTGCAACTATGTAAGAACTTTGATCCTGCTTCTTTATACAATGTGTATGAAGGTTCTGAAAACCCTTGTAAAGTTATGATTTAATTCGATTTTTACGGAGTATTAAGCAATTTTATCATGCGCTGTTTTGTAATAATAAAATTGCTTCAAAATAACATGAAAAAAACCCTTAACAAAACGTTAAGGATCTTTATGACTCGTTTGATCAAACATACCTGTTAGCCACACTTTTATACTGATACTTAATAAAAATATATCATCTGGATTATCTAGTGATAAATTTGTTAAAGTCTCTATTTTTCGTAAACGATAAAGTAATGACTGCCGATGCATATTCAATACTCGTGCAGCCTGACTCACATTCCCGTTTTGATTATCATATACGATAAATGTATCGATCAAGTCCATTTCTCGCTTTTTTTCATATTCAATCAATGGCTCGAGCGTTGTCAATGTAATATCACGAACTTCTTGATTGTTCGCCAAATGTAATAATAGTCGATTTAGCTTTGTATCGTCAAAACTAATCCGTTGACCAGGTTCTTTCTGCTTACGCCCAATATCTAAAGCCGAATTTGCTTTTTGGAAGCTTTCGTAAAATTGCATCACACCGTCACGACTTATCCCAATGCCCCAAGAAAAGATGACCCCTGGAATAATCGTGTTCAGTCGTTTATCTAATAAATCCAGAAAATGATGTACGGTTGTACTATGTTCTTCATTTGTAAACTGTAAATATACAATTAATTTATCATCATCAAATGTAAATGCAAATTGTTTATCAACAACAGAAGCTGCATAGCGTACCTCTTCTTCAATATAATAAATAATGTTTTTAAAGCCTATCTCATGGTTACCCGATTGTCCTTCATAAAATGATTCGAAATTATCTGAGTAGCCTACAATGCACATATAAGGAGCATTTAAGTTGTATCCTAACAATTTACCACGTGATTGCATGTTTTGATCCATATTCATCTGAGGTGTCTTCGCTAACCCCCAAATAAATTCATTACGCAAACGGATTTCCGTTTTAACGATAGCATCCTCACGAGAGATCCATAATGCCGTAGCAGCTGCTAAGCTTTCTAATACTTGCAATGTGTTCGTTGTTAATGAGTCTTTCTCATGTAATATAATAATAAAATTGCCTTGCCCTACATGAAATGTACCGGACGTCAGCTCCTTATTCAAAATATACCCCTGCTCAAATGGAGCCTGCTGGATATGACGGAATGCTGAATCGTCCTCTATTACTTCCGCTTGTTCCTGGATACTTTCCCAGGTAGCAATAACTGCTTCGGAATTCCTTTTCACCGACTTAACACGCCCATTTCTGTCGGTGAAAACAATCGTACAATTTAGCTCACGCTCCACATATTGAATGATTTCAGTTAAGTCTTTTCCATGAATGACAAAATCAATTAACTTCTTTTGTGTTTGTCGTGCCCTTTCCATAAAACCTTCTTGTCGTTTATTAATTTCCTTCATAACTTCTCGTTGTAGATCCGTAAATCGTAATTCCCAAGGTAATTCAATCAAGACGAATTCTCTTTCTTCTGCAAAATCGATGATTTCTTGGGGAATTTCAAATACGTAACGACCAATTGCAATACCTAAGGCAGATGCTCCTGATTCATAAACATCTTTCGTAAATTCAAAAAGGGATGCCGGATCACTTTCACAACCTAATCCAGTCGTTAAAACAAATTCATATTTCCGAACAAAGTTTTCAACAGGACCTTCAATTGCAGACATCCATTCTACTTGACGATTATCCAATAACTCAATTCCTGACCTTACTTTTGCCGAATTGAAGATAGGGAGGTTTACAATTTCTTGCACAGTAATTGGCATGCTCTCACATCCATTTCTCATACTTATACAAAAGAAAAAACAGGCAAATAGAACATACTCGTTTTCCGTAATGATTTTCAGTCAGCTTATACATGCCTCTGGAACCTTATATATTGCATTTGGTGGAGAGATTATCATCTGCTATTATATATTCTCTACAAAATAAGCCGAACACCTAAGACATATAGGCCATTCCTCTTAGTTTAACACCTTTTATAGAGGAAAAGCTAGTGGGCACATCGTTTTCAGCCAATTAAAAACCCATATAAATATATGTCTCTCATAATATATTTATATGGGAAGTTACTGCTATTATTATTTATTTTTAGGCAAATTACTTATTTTCCAGCAATTCCTGGCTTTGTCATTTCAAAAGGGTCTAAAATTTCATCAATTTTTTCTTCTGATAGAACATTATCTCGTAAAATTAACTCGCGAATGGAAGTACCTGTTTCTAATGCCTCTTTCGCTATCTTTGTCGCCTCTTTATATCCGATATGTGGATTCAATGCAGTGATAATACCAATACTTTGATCGACATACGCTTTACATGTTTCAATATTCGCTTCAATGTCTTCGATACAGAACTCACCGAATACCTCTAACACTTGATTCATAATATGTAATGATTGATGTAAGTTATAGACCAATACTGGTTCCATTACGTTTAACTCAAATTGTCCCGCCTCTGAAGCTAATGACACCGTTAAATCGTTGCCTGCGAC
Organism: Pseudogracilibacillus sp.; assembly: GCA_026169505.1. Taxonomy (GTDB): domain Bacteria; phylum Bacillota; class Bacilli; order Bacillales; family Amphibacillaceae; genus Pseudogracilibacillus. Next base: position 202 of record JAPFCO010000334.1, on the reverse strand, counting down.
TTGGAAAGCCACTTGATTAACTACCTCGCAAATAACTGGATTAATTTTACCAGGCATAATGGAGGATCCCGGTTGACGAGCTGGTAATTGCAACTCCGCAAAACCAGTCCTTGGACCAGATGACATTAACCGTAAATCATTAGCTACCTTCGACATATTCATCATACAAATTTTTAATGAAGATGAAACCTCTGTATATGCA
>JAPFCO010000464.1 GCA_026169505.1 Pseudogracilibacillus sp. | reverse complement strand
GGATTATGTCGATTCCACCATTTCATTGCATAGGCCACTGCCTTTTCGCGATCATAATGAACTTGAGGCAAACGTATCCCTCCTTAAGAAAAAAACCTCCGTATAAAAACATATGGAGGAACTTAAGATTCTATGTCACGTTTGATCCTTTATTTTGCAATGCTAACCCTTTTTCCATTTCTACAATTACTCGGTCATCTGTTTCTTTCCCTAGGGCTGATTTAATTGCTGCTAGTCCTTTTTCTGTACCAATTTTACCGAGTGACCAAGCAGCCGTCCCTCTCATAACTGGTCGAACATCTTCCGTCATGACAGCAATTAATTCATCTACGGCCGTTTCATCTTTATAGTGAGCCAGCGCAATCATTGCGTTTCTTTGTAATGGGTTTTTTCCTCGCCAAAAGCCTGATAAGTGTCCAAACTTTTCTCGAAATGCTCGATTCGAGATCCGCAACATCGGTTTGAGTAACGGCTTGGCTACTTCCGGTTCAGGTTCGAATTCTTTGTGTAAGTGAAAGTCAATTCCTTTATTACGTGGACAAACGGCCTGGCACGTATCACATCCATAAAGTCTTGTACCTATCTTTTCTCTGAATACATCTGGTAAAAAATCTTTTGTTTGTGTCTGAAATGCTAAGCACATTTGAGCATTTAACTGCCCAGGCTGTACTAAGGCACCTGTCGGACATGCATCCATACAAATTCTACAATCACCACAACTATCCTCCACTGGGCTATCTGGAACAAATGGAATATTTGTTATTACTTCTCCTAAGTAAACAAATGATCCATATTTCTCCGTAATAATAAATGAGTTTTTCCCACTAAAACCGATCCCAGCACGTTCTGCAACTGCACGATCGCTCAACTCTCCTGTATCAACCATTATTTTACATTGTACTTCTGGAACTTTTAATTGAATAAATTCCATTAATTTATTTAATCGATCGCGTAATACATGATGATAATCCATTCCCCACGATGCACGGCAAAAAATCCCTCGACGTTCTTCTTTCGTACTTTTTGGTGGCGATGGAATGCGCGATGGATACGCTATGGCGATGGAAATAATCGATTGCGCTTCATCCATCAGTCGGCGTGGCTCCGTTCTTTCTTCAATGGAACCTTTTTCAAATCCTGAATCATAAGATAAACCTTCTCGAGCATGCAAGCGAGCTTTTAATTCCGTGAAGACATCTGCAGAAGCAAAGCCAACTTGATCGATACCTATTTCCTTACTATATTCAATGATCTCTTCTTTCAACATAGTAATATCCATTCGAACACACCTCCATTGTCATATTGATAACTAAATGATAACGCATGTGTGTACTTATTTACAATCATCCGAATAAGATGTAATATAAATAGAGTACGGAAAGGAAGTGGAATCATGTCAAAACATCCAATCATCCTGACTCAGGGATCATTCGCTCATAAGGATGCCCTTTTATTTCCATATGAAGAACGAGGAATACAATTTGGTGATGGAGTCTATGAAGTAATTCGGATTTATGAAGGAAATCCATATTTAATGGAAGAACATATAGATCGGCTTTATCGCTCATTAGCCGCAATTCGTATTCAAATCAACCTTGATAAAGCGACATTAATACAATTATTACTCGATTTAATTGAACGAAATAACATGTCAGTAGATGGACTAATTTACTTACAAGTAACTCGCGGCTCTGCTGTGCGAACACATACTTTTCCTGATGATGTGGAACCAAATCTATTTGCTTATGTAGAATCACAACCACGTCATCTTGATAAGCTTGAAAATGGGGTTCATACGATTACTTTACCTGATGAGAGATGGGCTAATTGTTATATTAAAAGTTTGAACTTACTGCCAAATGTCCTAGCAAAACAGACAGCTGCCGAAAACAACTGTTACGAGTCAATTTTACATCGTGATGGGACTGTAACCGAATGTGGTTCGTCAAATATTTATCTTGTAAAAGATGGAAACATTTACACACATCCAACTACGAATCACATTTTAAATGGCTGTGTTCGAATGGCAACCAAGCGATTCGCAGACAATCTGCAAATACCGTTTATCGAAGAGGCTTTCTCTCTTGATGATATCAATGGAGCAGATGAAATCTTCTTAACAAGTAGTATGTCCGAAGTCTTGCCAGTCACACAAGTCGACGGCAATAAAGTCGCTAATGGTGAACCAGGTCTAATTACGAGACAACTACAAGAAGCATATTACCAAGATGCTAAAATAGAGGGTTCTAAACAAATATCCCGATAACAATGAACAAAAAAGAGGCTATGTACAGCCTCTTTTTTTATGCCATTTTCACAATAATCGTACTTTGAAAAAAGTCACTTCGGATAAACACTACGTTTTTAAGGATAAAAAATCGTCACATCGTTTCATCTATGAAACTTGTTATTTCTTCTAAATAATCATCTCGATATAAAATAATGGATTCACCATGGTTTGCATCAGGGAATGTGATGACCTCATGTTGACTCTTTGTTTGTTCTGCTAAAGTATGAGTCATATCTGTAGGCACAAATGTATCCCCTTCACCATGAATATACAAAATTGGAAGTGTTGCCTTTTTCACCTGGTCTAACGTAGAGGCTTCCTGTAATGAATATCCTGCGCGCCATTTAGTAACTACACTAGTAGATGGTAGTATCGGTTTATCAGGCAAATGAAACATCCGCTTCATTTGATAAGCAAATAAATCATAAACAGACGTATATGGACTATCTGCGATAATACCTTTGACATTTGCAGGCAGTTCTTCCCCACTAGCCATCAACACTGTAGAAGCCCCCATAGATAATCCATGTAAGATAATTTCCGCGTCCGGATTTTCTTCAATCAATACATGTAACCAATCGATTAAATCAAGTCGATCATGCCAGCCGAAACCATAGTAATCACCATCACTTTGTCCATGACCACGCAAATCTGGTGTAAAAAGATTATATCCTAATGCTTCATAATAATATTCACCAAACAGGCCCATATCAAACGCATTTCCTAAATAACCATGTGCAAAAACTACTAATTTATTTGTTGGTTCTTTTGCGGGTAAATAATAGCCTTGCAAACTTAAATGGTCGAACGATTCCATTTCCAATGTTTCAAACGGCTGCTGTTTCGTCCAATCTATCCAATCACCGTCCAGAAACTCGTTCATCGCTTCAGCCGAAACTTCTAAGTCGTCATTTCCTTGCAAGAAATCTTTCGGACCACGTTTAATCGCCAAATTATAAAAGAATAAACTACTAATAATATCTATTAATAAGACTGCACTTACTATGAGACTGATAATAACAAGCCATTTCTTTTTCTTCATACTCCTAACCCCCCCTTTGAAGGAGTCTCTGTTACTTATTATATAGCATAGATAGCTTTTCGTCTGTTAAATAATCATATTACTCACTGGATAATATACCACTTTTTAGGAAGGGGTGAATCTTATTTTACAAACACCTAAGTTTGAATAAATAATTCTAGATTTATTTGCAGCCATTACCCTGGACTAAAAATAAACGATTCATCGCTCCTTCTAAATAACCGTTATTATAATAGTTACATCCATATCCTGTTCTTTTATCTTCATTAGTTTACTTCTATATTTTTTATTTTATGAATGGATATTTTCCAATTTGCACCTGTTCCAATGTCGTATGCTTGAGCAAAAGAACCTTGGTTAATTGCCACTCCTAATTTATCGACAGAATTGACATAAATTAGTGGTTCTCCTAAACGACTATCTGCAAAGGACCGACCATATGTCATAACGTTTTTATATACTTGTTGATTATTATTTTCGATTGTAACTTCTAACAGGTCGCCATATTGTACTCCCGTATCAATAAATAATTCACGTTCAATATTCGTCCATAAATTACCGAAGCGCACATCGAGAATATCTATATTTCCTTGAACCGTTCCATTATTTAAAATAGGATCCGGATTCACTAATTCAACAATATCTTCAACAGCTAATTTCCTCCCAATATCTTTAAATTGTATGACATCTGCTGCTAAACGTGCACCTGTATATGCGTAAATATCACGACCATGGAATGTATAAGACTCTCCAGAGTTTGGTAAACGATTGATCGTCTCATCGATTTCTCTTATTTCCTTAATACCAATATTCTGGAATATATGTGTTAATGTCCCATTATCTGGTGTAATGATATATTGGTCTTCTGTTGTTTTAGCAACAACACTTAATCGGTCTGTACCTACCCCAGGATCTACAACTGATACAAAGACAGTTTCCGCCGGCCAATACGTAATCGTTTGGTAGAGTCGATACGAGCCTTCCCAAATATTATATTGCGGTATTTCATGCGTTAAATCATATATTTTTAACGCTGGATCAACTGAAACTGCTACTCCATACATTGCACTTACTGCACCATCGCCTAACCCAAAATCAGTTTGTAATACTAAATGTCTACTCATTTTTTATATACCTCCATTTAAATTAAAAATAAAAAACCACGTCTTTATCGTTTTATTACGATAAGGACGTGGTTGTATATACGTGTTACCACCTTATTTTACTATTTGCTCACACAAACAGTCTCATTGAGTACGCAGATGTGCTTGCACATCTTTAATACACTGGTATTTGTAACGGATACCAAAACCCGTCGGACCCTACTTATACTTTTAAAGTATGTTCAGTACGAGACTCTGAGGCCATTGTTCAGATTGTACATTTTTGCTTCTTTTCAGCTACCGAAGCTCTCTGTAGGAAAAATGTTGAAATCTTACTTTTCTCATCAACGTCGTTCACTTGTATACTTTTTTTAATTAAATTGAATTATACGAGAGAACAAAACAGATGTCAAGAAGTTTGATAATTTTGTTCATTCAGAATGTACGATTTGTTTAAAAATATGGTAAACTAGTCATAGATACAACATAAGGAGGGGGCTATCATGCGGCCGATTTTAATTGGGTTACTGGCGGCTTTATTTTTTTCGTTTACTTTTGTCTTAAATCGGTCGATGGAGCTAGCTGGAGGCAGTTGGGTATGGAGCGCTTCTTTACGTTTTTTCTTCATGTTACCAATTTTATGGCTATTTGTTGGATGGAGAAGAAATATTAAACCCGTTTTAATCCATCTTAAAACATATCCAATTCAATGGATTGTCTGGAGTACCGTAGGATTTGGACTTTTTTATGCTCCACTTACATATGCAACAATTTATGCACCTGGCTGGCTCGTCGCCTCTACTTTTCAATTAAATATTGTTGCAGGGTCTTTACTTGTACCATTGATCAACAAAACAAATCGAGTCATTCCGATACAAAGTGTTATCATCTCGCTCATTATTGTTATGGGAGTATTTTTGACACAGATAGAACATGCTGAATCTGTACCACTTAAAGGCTTGATATTAACTATCATTCCGATGATTGTCGCATCTATTTCCTATCCTTTAGGGAACAGAAAGATGATGCAACTTGTTGATGGAGCTCTAAATCCTGTACAACGAACGCTAGGAATGACAATTGCTTCTTTACCGTTCTGGATCATATTAGCTATTTTTGGTGCATTTACGTATGAAGCCCCCTCTGAAAGTCAAATATTACAAACATTCATTGTCGCAATTACTTCAGGTGTCATCGCAACGATATTATATTTTTTCGCAACGGATATGGTACGACATGACAACCATAAGTTAGCAGGAGTTGAGGCAACTAGTTCTGCAGAAATCATCTTTGCCTTAGTCGGGGAGTTACTATTTATTGGCGCACTCTTCCCATCGCTCATCTCATGGGTTGGAATTATGCTTGTCATTTCTGGAATCATCTTACATAGTGTGATTTCCACTTTAATCGATAAACGTAAAGTGGAACTACAGCGTATTTCTTAACTTATTTATCAACAAAACAGGACAATCCATTATTTGGATCGTCCTGTTTTTGCTATCCCTATTAAATCAATGTGTAAGGTGATTTATAAACTATTTAAATTGGTTCTTCTTCCTTCTTTACTGGTAAAGGACGACGAGCATCTTTAACAAATAATGCTAAAATAAATCCGACACAAGAAATAGCTGACGCTACGTAAAATGCAATATTAGCTCCTTGAATTAATGCATCAGGATGTCGCGAACCTAAAGCTCCTAATGACATAACAGTAACTAATGTAGCGGTTCCAATCGATGCTGCAACTTGACGCATTGTATTGGTCATTGCCGTACCATGTGGGATTAATCTTGTTGGTAATGCATTTAATCCTGCAGTTGTCGAGGGCATCATTACCATCGCAATACCTATCATCCGTATTGCAAAAACAACTGTTAAGTATGTTAGAGTAGTTTCTGATGATAAATTGGTAAAGAAAAACGTTGTGACAGAAATAATTGCTAGTCCTACAATTAACAATACTCTT
>JAPFCO010000145.1 GCA_026169505.1 Pseudogracilibacillus sp. | reverse complement strand
TAATACACATCAATTGATTCATAAATGACAAGTTCATAGTTCTCTTCTGGATAATGTTCTTTTAAAACATTTTCAAAGTTCGTGCCCATCACACTTGCCAACTTTTTCCCTTCTAAATCATCTAATGATTCAATGTTGCCATCTTCTTTTGCTGTAGCAACAACTGCTTTTGAGTTGTAATAAGGATTAGCAAAATTATAATTTTCAGCTCTTTCCGGTGTTAATGCAAAGTTAAAAGCCGAATCTACTTTTCCAGATTCTAGATTAGCAAGAACACCATTCCAATCCGTTAACACCCATTCTACTTCATAATCCATGCCTTCGAAAATAGCTTCAATCACATCTACACCAAAACCTTTCAACTCTCCATCTTCCTGGAAAGAATGCGGATATCCATCTGGGGTAGCCCCAACTTTTATGACGTTGTCCCCACTTGAGTCATCATTACTCGCATTTTCACCGCAACCTACTAGGAAAACTAGTAACAAAGCACTTATTAACATTGTTCGTTTTTTCATTTTTTTAGTTCTCTCCTATTCATAAACTAAAGTTACACTTGATATGGTTTATTGATCCGCTTTTCAAACCAGCCTTGCAACTGACTATACAAGAACGTAATTACCCAATAAATCAAGCCAACCGCTAAATATGCTTCAAAAAACCTTAAATTCTCCGATGCAAGCATCTTTCCTTGCGCTAATAATTCCGTAACACCGATAGTGAAAGCTAAGGATGAATTTTTAATGAGACCGATAATCATATTCCCTGTAGCAGGTATCGCATTACGAATAGCTTGTGGTAAAATAATCCCCCTTAACGCTTGTGGATAACTCATCCCAACAGACATTGATGCTTCCGCCTGACCTCTGTCAACTGATTCTAATCCAGCCCGGAATATTTCAGCTAAATAAGATGATGTATTTAAACTAAAAGCAATGATTGCAGCCGTACCCGCCCCTAATGAATTCATAAATGGGAATAATTGAGGAAGCCCAAAATAAATGAGCAATAACTGCACAAGTACAGGTGTCCCTCTAAAAAATGATATATATACCTTTGCTAGCTGTAAAAGTATTGGTGTTTTATTTACAAGAATTAAGGAAAGAAAAACCCCAATTATAATAGCGAGAACCATTGAAACAATCGTTAAATATAAGGTTACTGGTAAATAAGTTAGTAATTCTGGGATAATTTCTATCATATACTTAACATCAAAATCCATGTGGTCACCTCCTTGTTATTCATATGCCAGATTTGTTTGTTCACGAAATCCTCCGTTTTACAACCTTTTACAATCAAACAATACTTACGCTTAGGTTTTCATCTTTTTTACGTGCATCTGTCTGTCTATGATAATCATGTAAAAATTGCTTTGTTCTTTCTTTGCTCGGGTGATCAAAGACCTCCTTAGGTGTACCTTGTTCCACAATCACTCCATCTGCCAAGAAAATTACTTTATCAGCAACTTCATAAGCAAAGTTCATTTCATGTGTAACGATGATCATCGTTTTATTGTTATCAGCTATTTTTGAAATAACTCGCAGCACTTCTCCAACCCATTCTGGATCAAGTGAAGAGGTAGGTTCATCAAACAGAATAGCAAAAGGATTCACCGCTAGTGCCCTTGCAATTCCAACCCTTTGTTGTTGACCACCAGATAAGGAGATCGGATATTGATTAATCTTATCTAACATTCCAACCTGCTCTAATAAATCTCTTCCCATCTGTTCCGCATCTTTTTTCTTCATCTTTTTTGCTACAACTAATGCATGTGTCACATTTTCTAATGCCGTTTTATTTTTAAATAAATTATAGTGTTGAAAAACCATTGACGTTTGCATTCGTAGCTCATTAATTGCCGATCGCTTCGTCTTACTTACATCTATATTAATATCATCAATTTCAATTTCGCCAGATTCAGCGGTTTCCAAGAAATTCAAGCAACGAAGTAATGTGGATTTTCCTGAACCGGACGGCCCAATAATTGCTACTACTTCACCTTCATCCACCTCAAAACTAATGTCTTTTAATACGACGTTATCTTTAAAACTTTTTCGTAAATTTGTTATTTTAATCATGAAATATCCACCTTTTCATTATTAATAAGTAATAATTAAGTATTCCCATTATTTTACTTGGTTTAATGCATTATAGCATTCCATAGCACGATCATCAATAGAAGGGCTTATAGTTATTTCATCATATACATATAGAGAAGCTCTATATGTGGTAGTCTGTTATTTTTGAATAGGGTGAATCACATTTTCCCCTTCGAATTGAGCAAGTTTAAATAACTCATCATAGTTGATTGGTTTATCATGGCGATTATAGATCATTTTTGTTTTTAAAGAGATATTAGAGAGAACTGGTATATTAATCATAGCTAGTTCCCCGGATGCAACTTCTTTACGAACACAAATCTCAGGTAAGAAACCTATCCCTGCTGCACTTAAGATTAACTCTTTTGCCGTTTCCAAACTATCTACCTCATAAGCGATGTTTGGTTTCTGGTGCAGGTTTTGAAAAAGGTTCTTTATCGCCGTCCAATCCAGTGAACCACACTCATAAAATACAATCCGTTGTTCTGCCAATTCTTCTATATTTACGTGTTTCATTTGGGTAAATGGATGATCCTGCTGAACAAATAAACGGATAGGACTTTTAAACACCATTGTTGAATGGCTAGCAACATAATAACTCGCACGTATAAACCCTAGATCCACCTCACGATTTCGGACTTTATTTTCAATTACCTCAGATGAATCTGTCACCAATTTAATTTGGACATTTGGGTGATCTTGCTTAAAACTCGGTAAAATACGCGGAATTAAATAATTTGAAACGAGCCCTGTACAGCCAATCACTAATTGATCTGTAGCTCCCTTAGCTCTCAGCCATCTCTTCCCATCCTTATAAGTTTGAATGATCGATTCAGCATACGGTAAAAATTCCTTACCCTCATCCGTTAATTTAAGACTTTTTCCTACCCTTTCAAAAAGTTCCACATCTAACCCGCGTTCCAATGATTGTATTCGAGCAGTTACCGATGGCTGTGATAAAAACATTACCTTTGCAGCTTTGTTTGCACTACCAAAATGATTGACAGAAACAAAAGCCTCTAAATTATCAATATTCATCCAAATACTCCTTTCATTAAGTATATTAATCCAATCTATATAATGTGAATTATAACATGTTTCGTGCCAATAATGAAAAGGATGTTCTACTATATTTAATCGGATCAACCCTCTAAGAGTAACTTAAAATGACTATTTTATCTTCAACATATTTATATTTCTACATAGAAAAAAGCACAATTTCATGTCAAATCGAAATTGTGCTTTCTATTATGTTACTCCATGCAATTTATATATAATTAACGCTTGTTAAGAATTCTGTCCGTCTTTGCCTCTACGTAGTTGTCATATACGACGATAAGACTAGAAATAAATTTTCTCATCTAGCAATACCCTCTTTCATTTCATTGTATCTTAATTATGCTGTATTCATCGCGTTCAGGCAATGTGTGAATTCCGTCATGAAAACGAAGCCAATGATAATGAAAGCGAACGTCATAGCCCTTATACTCTGTTTATCATACAATTACTTCATTTATCGACCGTTATCTCGAATGTCAAGCTAATAACTATTATAATATAGGTTCAAATGGCATGTTTGTAACGAGCAATCCGTTTATATACAAAAACAACCCTGTCTTCTCTCCTTCTTATAGAGTAGACAGGGGTGTTTTATCCGATCCTACATACGAGCCATCGGTTTATTTTTTAGGTACATCATTACCTAAATAAGCTTCTAGCATCCAAACTGTTTGATCAATACCTTCTTTGTAAGCAATCAGCATGTCTTCTGTTACAGCATCATTTTCTGCACCTGCTAATTCGATACCTTCTAATGCAAGGTTTTTAATCGTTTGATAATCATCGATTAAATGACGAACCATTTCTTCTGCTGACACTTTCTCATCATACTTCTTTTCAGAAATTGTTGCGTGCTCTAAATATTCACCTAATGTTGAAAACGGCTTATCCCCTTTTGCAAGTAAACGTTCTGCAAAAGCATCGAATTGCTCGCTAGTTTCATTATATAGTTCCTCGAATTTTTCATGAAGTGTGAAAAAGTGTGGTCCTTGAACATACCAATGATATTGATGTAGTTTAACAAAGAGAACTCCTTGATTTGCTACTAATTGATTAACGACAGATGATGTTGTATTCTTTTCATGTTCCTCATAATTACGTAACGCCATTATTCATACCTCCACTTTTTTATTTTCAAACTTTCAAGGAGAAATTAGCGTCATTTGCTATCATCTCATCATTATGCCTTTCCTATCTAGAAGGGAATAAATGACAAGTATCTCCTACTACTATCGTAAATCAACTCGACTGAAAGAACAAGGCATATTCCATAAAGTTCTCAATATTGCAACAAAAGATACATTGAAAATTCATAAACATGCAATGGAAGAAAAATCGAACGCAAAGAACGACTTTTTAATGATTTTCTTGATAAGTCTACATGTATTAAAACAATGCTACTAAGTACCGCACTCCAAAGATAAAGCAAGCATCTTATTTTGTTTCTTGTATGTCGTTTACAACCTCTCCTTCCTTTCTAAAGAAGCCAAATATTCCAACCGTCTGTATTATATTTGTAAACGCATCTGCATCTACTTCATTAATAATATTTTCCAAATCATATAGTTCATAACGGGTAATCACAAGATAGAGCATATTTTTATCTTCTTTTGAATAGGCTCCTTTTGCCGGGATAATCGTAATGCCCCGTACCAACTGTTTATGTATGGCAAGCTGTAATTCTTCCGCTTTATGTGTAATAATCATCACTGTCACTTTTTCGTGACGTGTATGGATTGCATCAATCACAAGTGTTGTCACATATAGTGTTAGCATTGTATATAAAGCATTTTCTGGTTCATATAAAATACCAGCCATGAAGATAACAATTGCATTTAGGGTTAAAAAATAAATACCAATTGGTTTATCATGCAAACGTGATAACATCATCGCAACAATATCCATTCCACCTGTAGACGCACCTCTTTTCAAAGATAGACCTACACCGATTCCACCAATAACCCCACCTGCGACCGCATTTAGAATAATATCTTCCGACAAAGATATGATCGGCAGAATTTCAAGAAATAATGTTGCAAATGCAACAGAAATAATACTGTAAATCGTAAATCCCTTTCCTACTTTAAACCAACCTAATATTAATACTGGTATGTTAAATAGTAACAATAAAATCCCTGTACTTATACGGATATTTAGAAAGTCTTTAAACACACTCGATGCAAGCTGAGCAGCACCACTGAAACCACTGGCATACACATTTGCATTAATCAAAAAGAAGTTAAGTGATATCGCTAACAGAAATGACCCTAGGATAACAATTGCTATACGCTTTGCTTCAATAAAAAACATAGAATTCCTCTTCTCCATTCTTTGACTGTGATCACGATTGTCTAGAGTAGCTTTACATATAAAATAGATGACTTTTCGAACAATGCTTGCAAATGAAAGCATGACAGTAATAATTCTAGCCGATTCAATACGTGCATTTTTATGTCCCCTATTATAACGAATGAAGTATTGAATTGGTATCATTTTGATACGTGAATCAGTTTTACATACAACATATTACACTTTTACACAGAAAAAAGCACAATTTCATCTTATACCGAAATTGTGCTTTTTTTCATAAAATCTATATTTAATTAACGCCTGTTAAGAATTCTATCTGTCTTTGCCTCTACGTAGTTATCATATACGATGATAAGACTAGAAATGATTTTTCTCATCTAGAAATACCCTCTTTCATTTCATTATACTCTAATTATGCCGTATTCATCACATTTAGGCAATGTGAGTATTCCGTCATGAAAACGAGACCAATGATAATGAAAGCGAACGTCACGATCCTTTATCTCTGTTTATCATACAATTGCTTCATTTATCGACCAATGTATATGTTTATCATATAATAACTATTATAATTTGGGATTGGTTAGTCATATTTGTGATGAATGAACCATTTATATGTTTAAAAATCAGTCCTTCACTCGCTAACGTGTTTTTCAATTTCCTTCTCCCATGCTTTCCGCGCATCCTCGTCCATTGAATTGATTACTTCATTACGAATGGATAGAAACTTATCATCATCTGGATTATTGCTCCTAACTCTTATCGTATCATCTGTTAAATGAATGATGATTTCATCCATTTGTCTTTCACCCGAGGCACCGTAATTAAAATCTTCTAACTTCCAAAAGTATGCTTCTATAAGTCCTTTTACTTTTTCTAGTTCGTTATCACTTAATTGTTTTTCTATGACTGGTGCATCATCATCTATTTCCACTCCTAGACCCATTTCTGCAGCCAACACTAGTTTACCATCCATGTTGATTGAAACTTGATGGTAATATCTAGAAATAGAATCTTCAGCTATCTTCTCCTCCATATTTAAAACAAGAAAAGGTCCATCCTCACTATAGTCTGTTTTCTTATTCGAATTTAATTCATTTTTCTCCCATAAATCTTCGTTGACTTCATCTTCCCAAGCTTCATATGTTTCTTTATCAAGGATATCCATTATTTCATCACGTATAGCTAAAAAGCGATGGTGATCTGGATCACTTCCTCGAACTTCTTTAGCTTCATCTGTTAATTGAACGGTAATCGACTCCCTTTTACTTCCACCATCACTATTAGCTATAGATTCATTCAATTTCCAAAAATGCATTTGGATAAGCTCTTGTAATTTTTCTAGTTTTTTGTCATCGACTTGCATTTCTATGGTTCGTGCATAGACATCTTGCACTCGATTTTCAGAGTCTGTTCCATCATCTTCTATGTACTCATATGCTGATTCATCTGCAGATACGACAAGATTCCCATCTAGATCAATTAAAATGTTGTGATAATAGACGTTTCGAGAGCTATCGCCCCAATAACGTTCCAGACTCAATATGAGAAAAGGCTCCTCCTCATGATAATCTGTCTTCTCATTTGTACGTAAAGAATTCCTTTCCCAAATATATTCTTCCACTTCCTCTTTCCATTCTGTAAAATCGTCATCATCAACTAAACTAAAAATATAACGATGAACTTCATTAAACTGTGGATCATCCGGGTTTAATCCCCCAACTTCTTTTGATTTATTTTCTACATTTACGGTAACATAACCATAACCACCATCTTCTGAAGGAGTGCTAACATCATCTCGTAAACTCAAAAAATTCTGCTCTTGAATGACATCTTCTATCTCAATCACTTGTGCCTCATCAAGTTGCACCTCTAACATTGGAACATCATCACCTAGAACGATATCACTATTCCCTGTCGTATATAAAACAAGGTTTCCATCTTGATCGATTGATATGTTTCGGTCATACATATTTCTATAATCATCCGGTCCAGCAGAATAGCTTGTAGCTATTACGAAGGGTTCATCTGTTGCATAATTATATTTTTTCGCGCAACCGATCATTAGTATGATGAATACTAGATATACAGTACTAGAAATAACGAGCGTTTTTCTTCGCAAATTATTTCACCTCTCAACGTTTAAAATAGATGTTCAAGTTTATGATCAAGCATTAAAATAGCTCTTCCTTATTTGATAGTTCCGCAAAAAAAGGATACATTGCGGCATATAGTGGAATTATGCCTATAAGAGCAAATAGTGCAATATAAGAGGGCCCAAAGAAGAGGTTACCCGACATGATCATAGGGATGATTATTAGAGGAATGAGTGAACCTCTCTTTCTCATCCGTGCAGATACATATTGTTTTTCTTCACAATAAGGACAGATCATCCCTCCGCCTAATGTAAACGACCTTTTAAATGTTTGCTTCCAACTCCATTTGTTATGGCAATTCTGGCACGTTCGCATGTCTCTCTCTCCTAACATTCCCTACATTAAGATATGATTTCTTTTTTCAAAGACTGTTCATTTATTGTATCAATATATAACGAGTCAAGCAATGCCACCTCCTTACGCTACTAGTTATGCAATTATTGAAAGGATGATCTCATCCCTGAAAGACTCTACTTTCCCTTTATTTACATTGATCAAGTGTGTTAAGGTGGTAGCAATTTAGATTAAAGATCTTTATGTGAGGATGAAAAAGATGAATAACTCGTTTAATAAAGAAATGTGGATTAGTGTTTTAGTTTTTATTATTTTAGCAGCAGGTGTTTTTTATATTAGCTTTTCCGTTGAGCAAAATAGTCTATCCTTATCTTTATTTGGATTGTTTTTCATCTTGTTTATGTCAATACCAGTTACAGTGATGGAACACCGGATTAAATCGAAAAACTATAGTTTATGGGGACGAACAATCAGTAATCTAGTTCTAGTGAATATAATCTTTTTTGTGACTTTTGTTGTCATTTTTTCTAGGAGTATCTCTTATTATCTTGCTTTCGCAATCACTTATACATTCGTTCAAATCATCATTACATCTGTGAAATATAAGCTAGACTCAGAATAAAGTAAATTCAAATCCATTATTTTTTCAAACTATTCACATAAAGCCTATAATAGTAGTTGACTTTATATTCTATGTAGGATATATTGGTAGACAATTAAATAAACGCAATTTCTTATCTAGAGAGGTGGAGGGAATGGCCCTTTGATACCTCGGCAACAGACTGTTTCAGAACTGTGCCAATTCCAACAGACATTTATTGTCTGAAAGATGAGAAGGGGAATTTTTCAACATTCAACCCTCTTCTAATCGGAAGAGGGTTTTAACTTTTCTCTGCATAAGAAAAAGGGCTTTATTTAAATTAGAGGAGGAATAAACATGGCAACCGTAACATTTGAATCAGATGTGACGTGGACAAGAGAAGGAGTATTATCAATCGCAGATATTGGAGGTAAAGAAGTCATCATCGATGAGCCGCCTAGCCTAGGTGGGACTGACAAAGGACCAAATCCAGTAGAATATATTTTAGCAGCACTTGGCGGATGCATTAATGTGCTTGTCGCTTCATTCGCTGACAATTTCGATGTTGAAGTAGAAGATGTGAAAGTTCATCTAGAAGGTGACCTAGACCCTGATGGTTTCCTTGGTAAAAATCCAAACGTCCGACCAGGTTATGAAGAAATTCGTTATGAGATTATCTTGGATTCTCCATCTCCTCAAGAAAATATTGATGCTTTAATTGCGCATGTAGAAAAAGTCTGTCCTGTCAAAGATACATTAACTGGAACAAATGTCATAAACACAAAAAGCAAACCTGCTTCTGTGTAAAGATGTAAATAATTTTAGTTCACTAATAAATTATAGCAAAGTATTTGGGCTTATAGGATTCAATCCATAAGCCCAAATTTTTCTGATTGATATAAATAGAAGCCCAACCTCTTTATAAACCTCCCTCTCTTCCTTTCTCTATCCATTGTATTTGTTCTGATGCAATTGTTCTTTTCTCTAACGGTGGAAGTTCAATCGTTATAGCCTGACCGTTAAAAACTACTTCTACACGGTTAGATGACGCTACCGTTAGCTCACTCTCATGCGAACCCTTCCTTTCCTTTTCATCTGCTTCAAAATAATCCATTAGATAATAAACGAGTAAACCTGCAAGCAATCCAAACGACAATCCGATTGTCAATGCCGGCAATAAATTCATATATATATCGCCTCCCTTTGCTGTACTATTTAATTTCTGAGAAGTCTGTTCAAATGTGATAAGGTAAAGAAATGAAACGAGCGGATTTTACATGTTATTCAGCTAAAGTTACGTATAAATGAAAAGGATTTCAAGTTACATCCACTTTTATGCTCTGCCTAGCTACTTAGCTTTTTAATCAAACGAACATAAAGATGTATCGTCATACTACATCTTTATGTCCAAATACCATTTTTCATTAATAATTTTTCCACAAAAAAAGAGGGCAAACCTCAGCGGGTCTGCCCTTTCATTACTTTTAATCCGTATGGTTATTTATTTAAAGAAACTTTTACTTTAGCTTCAAGTCGGTCATGATCTTTTTGAATCAGACCAGGAATTAGAAATAAATCTGCAATCAGCCAAATTCCAACAGCTGCCAAAAATAAGAAGCCAATTCCGATAATAAGAGTCAACCATCCTAAAATAGTTAGTATTAAGATCACTATGCCTGTAGTTGTTTCCCCTAAATAAAAACGGTGAATTCCTAAGCTGCCTAGAAAGAACCATAATATGTATGCAACTAGCGTATTCTTTCCCTTTGCTTGTATTTCTGAGTTAATTAACATTCTTTCTTCTGTCGTAAGATTCATTCCATTACCCCTTTTAATCATTTTTTCACACTTAAAGTTTACAAATAATACGGTTATGAGTGCAGTAATTTAAAATGTGCTTATTTAAAATCGATGATTCATTCACTAACATTGTATTTTCAAGCTCTTCACAATTCTTTAGTACTATTAATATACCAATACAATCCATTTATTACAATTTTATTTAATCAGTTTCATCATATGAGTGAATGTCATAATTACCCAAATTAGCTACATCACTACAATATGCAGTTAAGAAACGCTCAATGAAATCGCATCTTGTAGTGATGTGGCGCTAAATGCGAATGATGACATTCACTAATGTATATTTTACAGATGAACTTCTATAGTAAAGGCTTAATCTTATTCATGATGAAATCGTTTCTATCCTTAGTAACTTGGATACCTCATTTCGTTCTAAATATATTTGTAAAACACTCTTTGGCATCTTCATTTTAAATTCTTCTTTTTACCGGTATAATGGAATGGTGAAATTTTGTTTTAAAGGAGCGTTCTATTTCATGGATT
The DNA here is from genome assembly GCA_026169505.1 of Pseudogracilibacillus sp. Lineage (GTDB taxonomy): Bacteria > Bacillota > Bacilli > Bacillales > Amphibacillaceae > Pseudogracilibacillus. Next base: position 1,003 of record JAPFCO010000145.1, on the reverse strand, counting down.
TAAACAATAGAAAAACATATCCATACAGCAATATTGACATCATACCCGGAGATATATTATATTCCCCTATCGGTAGATCCACTTATTATGTTGGCCATACCGTCATTGTTGGGACAGATTATACAATAAAAGAATCCCTACCCGGAAAACCTTCTGGTCATATGTTAACGGTGGAACAATTTTGGCATCGCCACCTTCCTGGAGATCGAATAACTTTATTACGCTCAAAAGCAGGCGCACAAGATGCCGCCAAATGGGCAACAAAAAATTTACATCTTGTAAAAGACTATACGGTTCTCAATCATGATATTAACTCTATAGAGAAAAACTATTGTTCCAAATGGATTGTACAAGCGTATTATTACGGAGCAAATGTAAAGTTAACAAATATTTTAAATCGTTTTATCTCACCACAATATATAATAAGGACAAAAAGTCTAAATAAAATTGCAATGTTTTTAACTGCATAGTCCGATCAGTATATTAGTGCCTTAAATCATCCGAATAAATTATTTTCAAACCCGAAACAACAACTTGTTTTCGATGCTTATTAGGAGTATTCTTCTATATAATATGGTACAGTTTACAATGTTAAAAAAGACGGTTAAAAACATTTGAAAGATGGGATGTACGTGCAAAGAAAAGCAATAGATATTATAATGATCACTTTAGGTGCTTTTATTTTCGCTCTAGCAGTTAATGTGTTTGTCATTCCAAATGATTTAGGTGAAGGTGGAGTAACAGGGGTTACCATTATTTTGTATTATCTTTATGGATGGTCGCCTGGTCTACTTAGTTTTATTTTAAACGGCATATTACTTATTATTGGGTATAAATTTTTGAGTAAGCAGACAGTTCGCTACACAATCGTTGCTGTCGTTCTTATCTCCGTCTTTTTACACCTTACTCGTAATTGGTCGATTGATTCAAATGAGATTATCGTCAATACGATATTTGCTGGAATATTAGGTGGAGTTGGTATTGGATTAATTATTCGTTCTGG
>JAPFCO010000243.1 GCA_026169505.1 Pseudogracilibacillus sp. | reverse complement strand
GCTGCCCAAGGTATTGATTTTACGACTCGATTACTTGTAAATCCAGGTGATGAAGTATGGGTAGAAGAACCAACATATTTCTTTGCTTTACAATCTTTTCAATTAGCTGGTGCGAATATTCAAATGATACCAATGGATAATGAAGGAATCAAAGTAGATTACTTGAAGGAAAAGTTGGAATATCATGTGAAATTTAATAAGCCTATTCCTAAGTTATTGTATTGCATGCCTAACTATCATAATCCTACAGGTAAGACTCTAGCACCGAATCGTCGTAAAGAACTCGCTAAGTTAGCTCAATTATACGACTTCTTTATAGTTGAAGATGATGCGTACGCAGAGTTGGGCTTTGAACAAAGATATTTACCTTCTATTTATTCTTATGCTCCTGAAAGGGTTCTTTATTTAGGTACATTCTCAAAAATCATTGCACCGGGTGTTAGAATTGGCTGGGTAGCCGCATCTGAGGAATTTATCAACAAAATGACATTATTAATGCTTGGCCCTCAAACTAGTCCAATTGTCCAGGAAATATTAGGAAGGCTACTTGTCAACTATTCATTTGAAGAACAAGTAAATAGACTTATAACCAGCTATCAAGAAAAAAGGGATATTATGATTTCAGCAATTTATGCTAATTTTGGTGATAGTGTTTATTTTGAAATTCCCAAAGGAGGATTTTTTATTTGGCTTCAATTTCAACAAGAAATAGAAGCAGATAAATTATTCAGAATTGCCTTTGATAAGGGAGTTAGTGTTGTGCAAGGAAGTTCTTTTTATAAGAATCAAATAAAGGATTCCTCTGTAAGGTTGTGTTATTCATTTTGTAATAAAGAACAAATTGAGCAAGGAATAAAATTACTTGCTGAATCTTACCTTTCACTTATTAAAAAATGAGAAAATCCATGAATTTTGAGAAAAGTACATTAGGACATAATATTAATCTTGAATGTTATGAACCTAAGTAAAGGTTTCCGACCATCAGAAAATAAAAGGAGAAAAGTCATGATGAGAAAGAAAGGATTTATGATCCCAATATTAATGTTAATCGTATTTATCGTCGGTTGTAATAAAAGCAATGCAGCTGATGAAGAGAAGGAATTAAATATTGGGTTTAATCCCGGCCCCTATATTGATCAATTTAAACTTGGTATTGAACCACAGTTGGTTAAAAAAGGGTATGAGATTAACTACGTAGACTTTACGGATGGAATCCAACCAAATTTATCAGTTGATTCTGAAGAGATTGATGCAAATGTTTTTCAGCATACAATTTATATGGAATCCATAAATGAGGAAGAAAACATAAATTTAGCTGGAGCTGTCCAAGTACCAACTCCGCCGATGGGATTATACTCAAACAAACATCAAACATTGAAGGATAATGAGAATGTAGTCGTAGCGATGCCAAGTGATCCGGTTAATATGACAAGGGCCTTAACGATCTTAGAAGAAATCGGCTGGATTACATTGACCGAAGAATTAGACCCTTTGCGCGTAACAGAAAACGATGTTGTAGATAACCCGAACGACATAGAGTTTCGTCCAATGGATTCTGCACAAGGTCCGAGAGCATTAGATGATGTGGATTATGTCGCAGTACAAGGCAACTATGCGGTTTCTAGCGGGCTTGAACTAACATCTGCCCTCCAACAAGAAAATATGGAGTCCCCCTATGTCAACGTTGTAGCAGTTAAAGAGGAAAATCTAGAACATCAATATGTGAAAGACATTGTTGAAGCTTATCATTCAGAAGAGTTTCAAGAGGCAATTCTTTCAAACAAGCAATTTGATGGGTACGCACTTCCTGATTACTTTACAGAGTAAAATATTTAATTTAAAAGGAGCATGAATAAATTGGCAAAAGAACGACAGATGAACATAGGCGCTTATTTAGTAGGTTCCGGGATGCATGTATCTTCATGGAGGCATCCACTAGCTAGGCCAGATGCAAGTATTAATGTGAATGCTTTAGTCGAGCAGGCTCAAATTGCTGAAACGGGAAAATTTGATTTTGTCTTTTCAGCAGATAGTTTAGCAATTAATCATGAATCCCATCCACAGATTGTAAATCGCTTCGATCCAATTGTGTTAAGTACAGCTCTTGCTGGAGCAACAAAAAAAATAGGAATTGCTGCTACTGCATCCACGACATATAGTGAAGCTTATGTGCTAGCAAGGCAATTTGCATCTGTCGACCATATTAGTGGTGGCAGAGTAGGTTGGAATGTTGTAACAACCGCAGATGCAACAGGGGAAACAGCCCTTAATTTTAATCGTGATCACCATTGGGAACACGATCATCGCTATGAACGAGCGGAAGAATTTGTTGATGTAGTAAAAGGCCTTTGGGATTCATGGGAAGATGATGCCTTTGTCTATGATAAGGAAGCAGACATATTTTACGACAAGTCGAAAGTACATGAAGTTAATTTTAAAGGTGATTATTTAAAAGTGAAAGGACCACTTAATATAGCCCGCTCTAAACAAGGGCAGCCAGTTGTCTTTCAAGCAGGTGCATCAAAGCCAGGCCAACGATTAGCAGCTCGTACTGGGGAAGTGATTTTTACGAGTTGGGATGATATCGATCAGGCAAAGCAATATTATCAAACATTAAAAGCACAATTAGCAGAATTTGATCGAGAGGATTCAGAGTTGCTTATTTTACATGCGATATCACCGATTGTTGCACTGACAGAAGAAGCGGCAGAAGAGAAGTTTCATGAACTACATCATTTAACAGATCCATATGAAAGTTTAAAATTCGTCTCAGGATATATGGGAAATGTTGATTTCTCTCAATATACACTTGATACTCCGGCATCTGAAGTGAAGTTTCCAGAAGTAAATAGTATTCAAAGTAATTTTAAGGAAATGAAAGCAATCATTGATCAAGAAGCGAATTTAACGGTAGGCGATTTGTATGGACGATTCTTTGGTCCAGCAAGAAAAGACGCATTTATCGGAACACCAACACAGATCGCTGATGAAATGGAAAAATGGTGGAAGGAAAAAGCGACAGATGGGTTTATGATTCAATTCCCATTAGCTCCTCGCGATTTACAAGACTTTGTAGAATTAGTTGTACCGATATTACAAGACAGAGGAATTTACAGGAAAGAATATGAAGGAGAAACCCTTCGAGATCATCTAGGGCTTCAAAAACCATTGAATCAGTTCGCAAAAAAATATACAGAAGTGTAAAAAAAACAGGAAAGGGAGATGCTACATTGAGTGATATTGTATTAATTTCAGGAAGTCCATCGGTTGATTCCCGTTCTGAAAAGGTGTTGGATTTTACCGGATCTACCCTACAACATAACGGGTATTCTGTTCAGAAAATATCAATCACAGATATTCCAGCAGAAGATTTACTGTATGGTCATTATAATAGTCCGGTTATTCAGAAGGTAACAAAGCAAATCGAAGAGGCGAAAGCAGTTGTCATTTCATCCCCCGTATATAAAGCTTCTTATACCGGAGCGTTGAAG
>JAPFCO010000458.1 GCA_026169505.1 Pseudogracilibacillus sp. | reverse complement strand
GATATCGTAAATTCCATTTCAATATCTGACATGTTTTGATCATCCATCGTAATAATATACTCAAACTGATTAAAATCATTTTGAATGATTTGCCTAGCCGTCATCCCTTCATACGAAATCCGATAATTATCTAACTGAGCTCTCGTTCCCTTATGCGGCGGCTTTCCTTCATGCCACATCGCAGTTCCCGCAGAATCAACGGTCATTCTGTCTTCCAGCCCTTTTAAACGAATTTGATGGCGAAGTACTGCCTCTGCCATTGGTGATCGACAAATATTCCCTAAACAAACAAATAAGATGCGTATCAACAGTAAGCCCCCCTAAGTCCATTATTGACAACTAAAGCTTACTCAAAAAAGTGTTACATTCCGGATTACATTGGTTTCTAAGAAAACAAAAAACGTTTTCAAGCATCACTTTAACGATAAGCCTAGTTTCCTAATATTATTGGTTCAATACATGCCGCATCATTATTTTTAGCATGATTGACATAATTGCTAACAGCATACGTTGTCATTGGTTCATCTGTTATCGATTGAATAAATGTTTTTGCTGCCATAGGAGATGTAAAAGGTTCTTCTATCCATTTACTTTCCGCTTCCTTTGGTAAAATAATCGGCATCCGATGATGAATATCCTGCATAAAGTCATTAGAGTCTTTCGTTAACAATGTACAGGTGAAAATAGCTTCATCGCCAACTTGCCATTTATCCCATAACCCCGCAAATGCAAATAACCCATGTTCTTTCATTTGGATACGTTGTGGAATTTTTTCTTTGTCCGTTGGCTGCCATTCATAAAAACTATCCGCTATAACTAAGCAACGTTTTCTAACCATTAATTGTTTAAAGCTCGGTTTTTCATCAGCTGTTTCAATTCGGGCGTTAATCATGTTATACCCTATTTTCTCATCTTTAGCCCAAGATGGGATTAATCCCCAGCGTAAATATCCGGCACGACGTTTTTTACCATCATAAATGACGGCAAGTACATTTTGTCCTGGAGCAATATTATAACTAGGTTGATACGATTTAATTGGTCCAGGAATATTAAAACGATGTCGAACATTTAATTCATCTGCCAATAAAGTATAGCGACCACACAAATAAATCACTCCTCATCATTTAGCATAGACTACTCTTGTATTTCCAATGATATCATGAACACCCTGTTTTTCATCTGTAAAAGCAACGACAAGATAAAGTAGTTTCAAAAAGAAAAACACATTATGCATAAAACGACCTACAACTTCCCTAAAAATAATATCGCTCCATCCAATCCGGTCATTTTTTGAACTAATTACTTTAATGCCCATCACCATTTTACCTATTGTTTGTTGGAATCCTTTTGTCATAAATAGAAAATATAAATAGTAAACAATTCCACCCATAATTCCTATCACACTTATATATTCCCATTGAAAGACTGCTACATCATCAAAGAATGCTACCGGACTTAAAATAATCCCATTTAAACTAAATACAATGACGACATCGATTAAATATGCCCAAAAACGCACCCAAAATCCAGCCTTTTTAGTATCGATAGCAGAAACATCTTGATCAATTGCAACCACCGCTTCATCTTGATAATAAATATCTGTCTGTTCATCGATGGATTCATCTATTACTGGTGTCTCTTCACGATGATTTAGCTCTCCTTGATTAATTTGCTTAGGATCACTTGATTTATCGTTCCTAGCATCTACTGATTCCTGCTCCAATATATCGCTTGTTTCTTCATCTGATTGTAGTGGATCTGCTTCGTCCCCTGATGTATCTGTTGGCAGATAATGAGGACTTTTATCCTTTTTATCCATCAGCTAACCTCCTTTAGTAAATGTACATTGCTCGTGGTTTATCCGATTCTCTTAACAGTGCCATAATTGTATCAATTTCATCACTACTACCATTGATAAACCCTTGCACACCCATAAAGAAACTAGCAAAATAGCCAGCACCATATCCATACTGGACAACTTGGGCGTCATCCAATTCGTGATCATCCATTAGATGATAAATCGTGTCATCTAATGTTCCAATTTCATCCACTAACCCGACTTCTACCGCCTGATTTCCTGTATAAATTCTTCCGTCACCAATTTCACGTACATGACTTTCTGATAGATCTCTACCCTCAACAATTATGTCGACGAATTCATCATACATCTCATCAATCATCGATTGCATAATCTCATGTTCTTCTTTTGTCATTTCTCGACTTGGAGACATGATATCTTTATGCTTCCCACTCTTAATCGTATTAAATTCAATGCCATACTTTTCAGCAAGACCGGCAACATTAATGCTTTCCATGATCACTCCAATTGAACCTGTTAAGGTCGATGATTCTGCGAAAATTTTATCAGCAGGTGCTGATACATAGTAGCCTCCTGAGGCTGCCATGCTTCCCATAGATACATAAATAGGTTTATCGTAATTTTGCTGTAACTCTACTATTTTACGATGAATCTCCGCCGTTTCTGGAACGGTTCCACCTGGTGAATCTACTTCAAGGACAATAGCACTTACTGTCGGATCTTCCGCAGCTGTATCAATCATATGTAAAAATAACGAATGATCATATCCTTCTGCTCCAAATGGCGATGCTGCGACATTTTCAATTGTTCCAATCAAACTAAGTACCGCAACTTTTTCACCCGCATCCCCATCTATCAATATTTCTTCTTCCAAAACATTGTCCGTTATATCAAATTGTTCGGATAACACGTTTGAGGTAAATGTTGTAATAAACCTTACCCCGAGCGAACCAACGGCTAATACTATTACGATCAATAATGCGATCCATCTTTTTGTGTTCATTCTAGTTAATCAATCCTTCCTATAGTTCACAAATTACTCCTGTTAAAATCGTACAATAAATATAATTGAAATACCACTGATTGCATTATGTAGTAACATTTTTCGGTTATTCGATTTTCCTAAATAAAAATAAATCTTAACTTTTAGGGTGAACCACCTTCCAAATAAAAAAAAGAACAGTAACTTTTCGTTCAGTTACTGTTCCTATTATACTTATTTACCAATGAATTGTTGTGTCCAAATATTGTCTTGTTCAACATATCCAACACCAATATGAGTGAAACTATCGTTTAAAATATTTTCACGGTGTCCCGGGCTGTCCATCCAAGCATTTACGACTTCTTCAGCTGATTGCTGCCCTTTCGCAATGTTTTCTCCTGCTGTACGGTAATCAACTCCATAAGCACTCATCATATCAAATGGCGAACCATATGTAGGACTATCATGTGCGAAATATTGATTATCTAACATATCTTGTGATTTATCTCTTGCTACTTTACTTACCTCTGTATCTATTTGTAAGGGTTCTAACCCATTTTTTTCTCTTTCAGCATTTGTTAATTCGAATACTTCCTGTTCAAAAGGATGTAGCGTATTTTCTCCTTCATCATCTGATGTTTCTTCCGCTTGTTCTTGTTCCTGTGCTTGCTCTTCTGTTGAATTACTTTCTTCTTCAGAACCTTGTGGTTGTGTTACTTCTTTTTCTTCAGTAGATTCTGTTGGCTGTTGTTCTTGTTGTTTCTCATTGGTCTTTTCAGATTGCCACTGTCCAAAACAATTTTGGATAAATGCTTCCCAACGTTGTTCATAACTTTCTTTATTAACCTTTTGTTCCACTTGGTTCCCTTGATTCGCATTGCCTGCGCTCGCAGATGCATCCACCTGAGTGCCATACACTCCTCCTACCAATCCGATAATGACGAGTGTAACTATGATTCTATATTGCTTAAACATCTTGTAATTCCTCCTGTAAAATGTGATGCGTTTATCATACCATCGTTTTTTTGTCATATATGAACCAGCTCTTTCCAATTATTTTTTTTCAAGTATCGACTAATAAAAAGTGAACGTAGTCAAAGCTTTATGTACCACCATAATTTGGATACCTTGGTTAATAACGGAGCTAACACCCTTTTTTTCATAGAAAATAGTCTTGACATGATTTTTTAAGGGTTTGATTGTTACAACTGTATGAACAGCCGTCACCTTCCTGTCATACGATCTACATATTAAAGCAGTTCGTTTTTACTAAATTCCATCATGGGAAATAAACTTACATTCAATGCCCATTTACAAATAATTCTTAATCATGTATAATTTCAGTTAATAAGATACGAATAGTTTAAATGACTGCCTAATTTGTTTACAATTTCACACCAAAATTGTTCCAACAAGTATGAGCCAGTTCATCTTAACTTGATATACGTCAAGTTGATTTGAACTGGCTTTTTTCGAATACTTT
>JAPFCO010000220.1 GCA_026169505.1 Pseudogracilibacillus sp. | reverse complement strand
GTTGTTCTGTTGCAATACCTAAAGAAAAACCAGGAATTCTCCCACCAACTCCACCATAACGGACAAAAAATCGTAAAGCATCTCCAGTTTCTACATCTAGTTCTCGTTCATACCAATCTGTTGCAGCTTCCGTTATTGTAATTTCCATCTGCATATTCCTCCAATTATTTTCGGACATGATGTTGATGTTTTTTATCTGGCACTAAATCTATCCCACCAGGGTGAAAAGGGTGACACTTGGAAATTCGAATAATGGTTAAATACGTACCTTTAATTGCGCCAAATCTCTGGTAACTTTCCAAGCTATATTGTGAACATGTTGGATAAAATCGACATGTTGGTGGTTTAATTGGACTAATAAACTTTCGATAAAAAGTCACAATTAAAATAAATATATGTTTCATCGTTATCTTCCTAACGGTCTGTATCTTTGTCAAATTCAATCGTAGCAATTGCATCGTGTAAATGAATCGATTCCTCATTTTCACATGTTACTTTAAACTGTTTAATATATGGTAAATCATATAAATCTGCGGCGACAAGTCGAACGATATCCTCAACAAAACGAGGGTTTTCATAGGCTGTTTCTGTCACATACTTCTCATCTGTTCGCTTTAAAACAGGGTGAATCATTGCACTAGCATTACTTTCAGCGGCATGAAGTAGCGCTTCTTTCCAATCAATTTCTTGGTCTTCAAAGTCATCTGTAAAAGCAATTTCCATCGTTACTTTTCCACGCTGACTATGTGCACTATATTCACTTATTTCTTTTGAACAGGGACATAATGTCGTTACATAGGCAGTTAATGTTGCATGAAATGTTACGTGGTCCATGTCTGTATAGTCAACTTTAATAGCCGCTTCGGCGTTATTAAGCCCCACCCTTCCTGAACTAGGACCTGTTCTCTCATAAAACCATGGAAAGCTTACTTCCACTGCAACATGCTCTTGTTCAAGCCGTGTTTTTAACCCTTCAGAAAAATGTAATAATGATGAAAAATCTACTTGAAAGCCGTTGCTATTTGATCGTTCTATTTGTTCTAAAAAGCGACTCATATTAGTCCCTTTACTTGTACGATCAACCTCGGCGGTTAATTTGAATGTTCCAATCGTTGGTTGAGTAATTGGAGCAATTGCACTTTGAACGACGATTGGATATTTAACATTACTAATTCCTACTTCTTTTATATCGAAAAGAAAATCTTTTTTTGTATTTTGTAAGTCAGCCATTTCTTCCTTCTTTGTTGGCTTTGTTTTAGGTCCCGGTTCAACGGATCCGAATAAAATATGTCTTTCTTGTTTACTTGGCAGTACTCTATGTGAAGATGTATCAATTTTGTTCATGGTATTCTCCCTTACAACAAATATTTACCTTATTCAAAGTATAGAATATTGTTACTAGCTGTTCAATTATAATGAACTACATCCATGTAATTTTCGGTTCCGTTTTATTGATGATTCGTTTAATATTCTCCAAATGTCGATAAATAACAAAAACAGTTAAACTAGCAACTAAGATTAATAGTAAAAGGTCGTGCATAAAAATAACGATAATTGTTGCAATTACGCCTGTTAACATAGAAGCCAAAGAGACATATTTAAATAAGTATAATGTTAATCCAAATGTAATAATAATTGCTAGAAACAATAAAGGATTTACCCCTAAAATAATTCCCCCGGAGGTTGCTACCGCTTTTCCGCCTTTAAATTTAGCGAAGATAGGATAAGTGTGACCTAATACCGCAAAGATTCCAATAATTAGTCTCATAACTTCTACTTCAATGAAAAAACTGACAAGTAACGGAATGATGGTAGCAATGGTTCCTTTTAAGATATCTGCCAATGTTACAATAATACCCGCTTTTGTGCCTAGTACTCTGAATGCATTTGTTGCACCTAAATTTCCACTCCCATGTTTTCGAATATCAATATTAAAGCCAACTTTTCCTACAATTAAAGCAAAAGGAATGGACCCTAATAAATAAGCGATTAAACCAAAAATTACATATTCCATCGCGAGCCTACTTTCGTATAATTATATTTTTTCATTACTTTTTAGTTTATCATATATCATGTAAAAAACGATAGTACTATGTATATTTGAGCGTACCATTTACAACGTACGATTAGGAGAATATGGGCAAGAATAGTGAAATCGTTCAATCATCATTTACTAGAGACAATTTCAACATGGTAGCGAACGAAATGAACGTATTATACCGTACTGGTAAAGCAACTATTAAATTTGATGAAACACAATTACTCCGTAAAATAACGTGCATTTTATGAGGCTTCATTTACATCTTTCCATAATATGTGGTAAAATGGCTTAAGATGTAGGTATATGACATAGAGGAGTGCTAAACGATGACGTGGGAAAATCCTTCAAATGAAGACATTGCTACTTTACTACAAAACTCTAAGACAATCGCTGTTGTAGGGCTTTCAAATAATCCCGAACGTACTTCTTATCAAATATCGAAAGCAATGCAGAGCGTTGGATATAAAATTATTCCTGTAAACCCTATGGTAGACGAAGTACTAGGGGAGAAAGCATTTGCTTCTTTAACAGATGTTGAAGAACCAATTGATATTATTAATGTATTTAGGCGATCGGAATTTTTACTTGAAATTGCAAATGACGCACTACAAACAAATAGTAAAATATTTTGGGCGCAGCAAGGAGTAATAAATGAAGCAGCTCATAAATTATTGAAAGAAAATGATTTTACTGTAATAATGGATGTATGTATAAAAGTTGCCCATGCTATATTAACTAGAAATAAATGAACATTCAAGATGTAGTGATAAGGGATGACAAAGTGGTCATCTCTTTTTATTCGCTTTGATTTTCGAAGGATATAACATCGTATGAATAAAGAAATCACCTATAATTAGCTAATAGAATATCCAAAGCATAACAATTAAAAAATAATTACACGCTACATATATAAAGGAGTCGATGAACAATTGGTTGATACTTCCATTAATTATACAGAAGAATCTATACAAGTATTAGAAGGTTTAGATGCCGTGAGAAAAAGACCTGCCATGTATATTGGTAGTACAGATGTGAAAGGATTACATCATTTAGTATATGAAATTATTGATAACGCAGTTGATGAAGCATTATCGGGATATGGTAATGAGATTGAAGTAACGATCCATGATGACTATAGTATTTCGATCCGTGATAATGGCCGTGGAATCCCTACAGGCATGCATGAAACTGGGAAACCTACAACAGAAGTTATCTTTACGATACTTCACGCTGGTGGTAAATTTGGACAAGGTGGTTACAAATCTAGTGGTGGTTTGCACGGTGTTGGTGCTGCTGTTGTCAATGCTTTATCAGAATGGTTAGAAGTAACAACTTATCGTAATGGTGAACAATATTATCAATCCTTTGAAGCAGGTGGCAAGCCAACGACAGACCTAATTCATAAAGGTAAAACAAATAAAAAGGGTTCAATCATTCGTTTTAAACCTGATGCGACTATTTTTTCAATCATTGATTTCAAATTGGAAACAATTAGTGACCGTCTAAGGGAATCCGCCTTTTTATTTAACCAACTTAAAATCATACTAGCGGATGAGCGTGTCGGTTTTAAAGAAGTATATGAATATGAAAATGGACTCCATTCCTTTATTGAATATCTAAATGAAGGAAAAGATGGGGTACATGATGTTGTCACTTTTAGTGGAGAACAACAAGGAATTGAAGTAGACTTTGCTTTCCAATTTAGTGATAGCTATGTCGAGAATATGCACTCATTTGTTAACCATGTCCGGACAAAAGACGGAGGTACGCATGAGGTAGGAGCACGTACAGCAATTACTAGAACCTTTAATGAATATGCTCGACGAAATGATTTTTTGAAAGAAAAGGATAAAAATTTAGACGGAAATGATATCCGTGAAGGATTAACTGCCATCGTATCGATCCGTGTACCAGAAGCCTTATTACAATTTGAAGGACAAACCAAAGGGCGATTAGGTACAGCAGAAGCGCGTTCAGTCGTCGATTCTGTAGTATCAGAGAAATTAACTTATTTTCTAGAAGAAAATCGAGACATCGCAAAATCACTCGTAACAAAATCGGTCCAAGCAAAAGAAGCTAGAGAAGCAGCCCAAAAAGCACGTGAAGATGCTCGAAGTGGCAAAAAACGAAAACGTAATGATACCTTATTGAGTGGAAAATTAACACCAGCACAATCTCGCGATACATCTAAAAATGAATTATTTTTAGTAGAGGGAGACTCTGCAGGTGGTTCAGCTAAACAAGGTAGAGATCGTGTATTTCAAGCAATTTTACCTTTACGTGGAAAAGTAATTAATACAGAAAAATCAAAACTAGAAGATATTATGAAAAACGAAGAAATAGCTACCATTATTCATACAGTTGGAGCAGGAGTCGGAACAGAGTTTGAAGTTGAGGATAGCCGTTACGATAAAGTCATTATTATGACGGATGCTGATACTGATGGAGCTCATATTCAAGTCTTGTTGCTGACATTCTTTTATCGTTATATGCGACCGTTAATCGAGGCCGGGAAAATATATATTGCTTTACCCCCTTTATATAAAATTTCTAAGGGAAAAGGCAAAAAAGAACAAGTAATCTACGCATGGAGCGACGAAGAAATGAGAGTAGCAACGAAGAAATTAGTATCAGGATATATGATACAACGTTATAAAGGTCTTGGTGAAATGAATGCAGACCAATTATGGGAAACAACAATGAATCCAGAATCAAGAACGTTGGTTCGAGTGACATTAGAAAATGTTGCACAAGCAGAGCGACGTGTGACAACACTAATGGGAGATAAAGTAGCACCTCGCAGAACTTGGATTGAAGAAAATGTTGCATTCGGATTAGAAGAAGAAGAAAACATATTAGAGAAATAATCAGTTATAATATCGATGCAACCCATTTGATGATATTTAGACTGATAAAGGAGAATAATCATGTCTCAAGGAAAACAATTTGTAGATTTATCATTGGAAGAAGTAATTGGTGATCGATTTGGACGATATAGTAAATATATCATTCAAGATCGAGCACTTCCCGACGTGCGTGATGGATTAAAGCCAGTACAACGCCGGATTCTATATGCAATGCATGAAGATAAAAACACGTTTGATAAAAACTTCCGTAAAGCAGCAAAAACAGTCGGTACAGTAATCGGTAACTATCATCCACATGGAGATACGTCTGTCTATGATGCCATGGTCCGGTTAAGCCAAGATTGGAAAATGCGTTATGAATTAATTGAAATGCATGGAAATAATGGAAGTGTCGATGGCGATCCACCAGCAGCTATGCGTTATACAGAAGCACGACTAGCAAAAATCACTGCTGAATTAATGCGTGATATTGATAAAAACACCGTAGATTTAGTGCAAAACTTCGATGATACACATTATGAACCAACGGTATTTCCAGCGAAAATACCTAATTTGTTAATTAATGGTTCGACTGGCATTTCGGCAGGATATGCAACAAATATCCCGCCACATAATTTGAATGAAGTCGTTGATGCTGTCATGTTAAAAATCGATAAGCCCAATGCAACATTAGACGAGCTGATGGAGAAAATCAAAGGACCAGATTTCCCAACAGGAGGTATTGTCCAAGGAATAGATGGAATTCGCCAAGCTTTTGAAACAGGGAAAGGGAGAGTTGTCCTACGCGGTAAAGCAGTAATTGAAAAACTGCGTGGCCACAGAGAGCAAATTGTCATTACAGAAATTCCATTTGAAGTAAACAAAGCAAATCTCGTTCGTAAAATGGATGAATTAAATGCTGATCGTAAAGTAGAAGGCATTGCAGAAGTCCGTGATGAAACGGATCGTACCGGCTTACGAATTGTAATTGAATTAAAAAGGGATGCGGATAGTCAAGGGATATTAAATTTTTTATATAAAAATACCGATTTACAAGTGCTTTATCATTATAATATGATCGCAATTGAAAATCGCACACCAAAACTATTATCTCTCGCTCAAATATTAGATGCGTATATCAACCATCAAAAAGAAGTTGTTACAAGACAAACAACCCATGATTTACATAAAGCAAAGGAAAGGGCTCATATCGTCGAAGGGCTAATAAAAGCTATATCTATTTTAGATGAACTCATACAAACGATTCGAGAATCTAAAAACAAAGCTGATGCAAAAGCGAATATTATAGCGGCATACGATTTTTCAGAAGATCAGGCTGAAGCAATTCTTGCTTTACAATTATATCGTTTAACTAACACAGATATCACCCAGCTAACTGAAGAAAAACAAGTTCTTCAAGAACAAATAACGAAATATGAGGGAATTTTAGCAAGTCCAAAGAAACTTTTACAAACGATAAAAACAGATTTGCGTAATATCAAGAAAACTTACGCGAATGATAGACTTACAGAAGTAGAGGCAGAAATTGAAGAGATCAAGATAAATATTGAAGTTACAGTACCAAGTGAAACAACCATTGTTTCGGTGACGAAAGAAGGCTATATTAAGCGCACTAGTTTACGTTCTTACGGTGCATCGAACAAAGATGACTTTTTAATGAAATCAACAGATGAGCTCGTTCGATTAATAGAATTGGACACGACTGACCAAGTCCTATTATTTACGAATCTTGGGAAATTTGTTTGTATTCCTGTCCATGAATTAGCAGAAATTCGTTGGAAAGATATGGGGAATCATTTATCGAACATAACAACTTTCGAAGCAAGTGAACATATTGTCGAATGTATTCCTATTCGAGCGTTTACAGAAGATAAGTATCTTATGTTTGTTACAAAAGATGGTATGGTGAAAAAATCTGAGCAAGCAATGTATCAGTCTCCACGTTATTCTCGCAGTTTAATTGCGTTAAATTTACGTGATGGGGATGAAGTCGTTAGCGTTTTTGAAACAGATGGAATCCAAGACATCTTTTTAGCAACCTATTTAGGGTATGGATTATGGTTCAATGAAGCTGACATATCTAACGTGGGACAAAGAGCTTTAGGTGTTATCGGTATCCAGTTAAAAGACAATGACAAAGTAATCAATGGAGTGATCGTTAACGAAACAGAACAGCCTAATTTAGTTATCACTACACAACGTGGTGCAAGTAAACGAATGAAATTGACCGAATTTGAACGTGGAACACGGGCTAGAAGAGGAACTTTGATGCTGCGTGAACTAAAATCTAAACCGCATCGTATTATTGGTTTTTTCATCTTACGTAAAGAAGAGCAATTAAGCTTTAAAACAGCAAAAGGGGAAACAATCATCACTACGCCATTTGAATTACCTGTTAGTGATCGCTATAGTAACGGGTCATTTGTAATTGATATTGATCAAACCGGTGAAATAACTTCCGTAATAAAAGAATCAATGTATGAACGTCCATTTGTTGAAGAGTAAAGGATAGTAGTGCTAGCTAACTCTATATTAGCTTAACTCATACAGATTTATCACCACGATGCTACTACATATGATAGCGTTGTGGCTGAATTTTTGTAATAAGGAGGAATAAAATGAGCGAAGTAAAAGCAACTATGGCTGGAAGTATGTGGAAGATCATTGTGAAAGTAGGAGATACAGTTACCGCAGGTGAAGATGTTGCCATTTTAGAATCAATGAAAATGGAAATTCCACTTGCAACTGAAGAAGCGGGAATTGTTGAAGAAATAAAGGTACATGAAGGCGACTTTATTAATGAAGGTGACGTTATCGTCGTTATAAAATAAGAAAATAATCGGGATTGAGCGATGCAAACATATTTTAAGGAGAGAGAATACAGTTCTTCCCAGTATAAAAAAATTGCCATATTAACACTTCGTTAGTATGGTTTTTCTTTTATGAGTAGGCAGTAATAATATTATGTAAACTGCAAATATGAAATATGATCTTTTTGTAGTAAAAAAGCGCTTCATTTCGTATAATGATAACTAGCATTTACATTTAAAGGAGATTTGTTTACGTTGAAAGTCATCGATCAAGCAGTAAAATCTATTACTCAGAATCAATTGGTATCGTTATATAAAGTAATGCAGCACAACCAAGATGAACTAAATAGTAGCAAAGTGATTGATCTGTACGATAAGTTACAATCAGATCAATTTATTATTAGCTTTTCTGGTCATTTTTCAGCAGGGAAATCGTCGATTATTAATTATATGATAGGAAAAGATGTTCTTCCAAATAGTCCTATTCCCACCAGTGCGAATATCGTAAAAGTTTCGTCTGGTGAAGGAGTTGCTAGAGTGTTCTTCAATGAAGAACAACCTGTCGAATATAAGGAACCTTATGATATCGATATGATTAAAGATTACTGTATGGATAAAGACACGATCAGTAGAATTGAAATAAGTACATCCGAACCCTTATTACCTGCAAATAGTTTTATTTTAGACACACCAGGAATTGATGCAGCAGATGATGCTGACAGATTAATGACAGAATCATCCCTTCATTTAGTTGATGTGCTATATTACGTGATGGATTATAACCATGTTCAATCAGAAGTGAATCTATATTTTTTAAAAGAAATTCAAGCTCAAGGCATTCCAATCTATTTAATCATCAATCAAATAGATAAACATAATGAAGCAGAAATACCGTTCATAGAGTTCGATCAGAGCGTTAAACAAACGTTTGATCAATGGAAAATAAAGCCCGAGAAAATCTACTATACATCAGCGTTAAACCTAGAGGCAAGCCACAACCAAATTGAACAAGTGAAACAAGAATTGTTTCATTTATTATCACAAAGGCATGTATCAGATAATAGAATGAATATTGCAGTAGAACATATTATTAACGCGCATCAAGAATTACTTGAAACAAATGCAGAAGAAAAACTAGTAGAATATGCATCGGAAGAAATGAATGATTTTGATGTACATCAATTCCAGGCAATTCAAGATCACCTATTAAAGTTGGATGAGGTTTTGCCAGAAATGAAAGAACAATTTTATGACGAATTGCAACTAACTTTAAAAAATGCTTATGTCATGCCTGCAAAATTACGAGATATTGCTGGTGCTTTTTTAGAAACACAACAAAAGGATTTTAAAATTGGTTTTTTTAATAGTAAAAAGAAAACAGAAGAAGTTCGTCAAGAAAAGTTAACGAATTTTTTACATCCATTATTACAAATAATAGATTCAACTATTTTATGGAAGTTACGTGAAAAATTTATAGAAATCATCCAAGATTTCCATGTCCAAGATCATGAACTATTGGAAAAAGCCCAAAACTTTTCATTTCCATTTGGCGAAGAAGAATTAACTACGTTAGTTAAACAGGGTGCAACTGTGAATGGAAATTATATTTTAAATTATACAAATGAAGTAAGTGCGAGTATTAAAGCGAAATGTCGCAATAGTGCTAGTCGATTTTGGGGTGAACTAGAGCAAAAGACGACTTTACTTCTTGAAAAGCAACGAACTGATCACGAAAAATCATTAAATGAGTTTCCTAATGCGGATGAATATTTACAGATGCAAGCTCAAGTAGAAAAAGAAGTTACCGCCCAGCTTGGGATTTTAAAAGAACAACTAAACGATCCACAAATTCAAAACGCACATATTAGTGAAATTGACCAAATTATTGATGAACAGAAAAAAGTTGTCATAGAAGAAGTTCCAGTTAGGAATGATGTAGCTAAACAAGGTACATCAACCGAAATAACCAATAATAACATTACGGCACCGAGTATTACTGAAAAAAAGCAGCTTAATATTGATACAATTGTACATCTAATTGATGAAACAACGAATGAATTAAATGCAATGCCAGCATTTGATTCTATCGTAAAAGATTTACAAGCGAAACGAAGTCGATTACATCATCGTGAGTTAACTATTGCTTTATTTGGAGCATTTAGTGCTGGTAAATCATCTTTTTCAAATGCTTTATTCGGAGAGCAAATATTACCTGTTTCACCAAATCCAACTACCGCTGTGATTAGTCGAATCACACCAACTACAACGGAGCACCAGCACGGAAAAGTAATTATCACATGTAAAAGTGATGCTACATTGACGGAAGACTTAACGTATATTACAAATGATTTAGAACCAGAAGCTGATCACTTTCATGAATTAATTGATTGGATACAACGAGGGCATATTCAATACAATACAACGTTAAATAATATGTACCAGTCTTATTTACATGCGATGTTAAAGGGGTATGATGACCATAAAGATCTTCTAGGCAAAACAATTGAAATTTCATTAGAAGAGTTTGCTTCTTATGTAACAGATGAATCGAAAGCATGTTATATTGAAACAGTTGATCTTTATTATGATTGTGCACTTACGAGGAAAGGAATTACGTTAGTAGATACACCTGGTGCAGACTCTGTCAATGCAAGACATACCAATGTAGCATTTGATTATATAAAGGAAGCCGATGCCATCTTATATGTCACATATTATAATCACGCAATTACTAGTGCAGATAGAGACTTCCTAATTCAACTGGGTAGGGTAAAAGAAGCATTTGAATTGGATAAAATGTTCTTTATCGTAAACGCATCTGATTTAGCACAAAACGAAACAGATTTAAAGATGGTATTACGTTATGTCGAGGAGCAATTATTACAATTTGGCATTCGCCATCCGAAGATTTTCCCAGTTTCTAGCAAGTTATCACTGGAAGAGAAGCAAGAAGAGATATCGTTGAATGAGGAGATGCAAGCATTTGAGACATCCTTTTATCAGTTTATTGAAGAAGACCTTGCGGCGTTAACGATAGAATCTTCTATTTGGGATATGACCCGTGCTCAAAATATGTTAGATAATTTTTTAGGAACTGCGAATTTAGATGAGTCGGAGCAAGCTCAACAAATCCAACAATTAAAAGATAAACAAGAAGCATTTTCAACAATTATTCGCAATGTGAAAACAGATTTAGCGGAAAATCGTATCAATGAAAGAATTGAAAGACAACTTCACTTTGTTTTAGAACGATTATTTATTCGTTTTCATGATATGTTTAGTCAATTCTTTAATCCGACTACAATTACGAATTCAGGAAAAAAAGCACAGGAGCAATTAGTACGGAATCGAAACCACTTTATCGATTATGTTGGTTATGAATTATTACAAGAAGTAAGAGCCGTATCATTAAGAATGGAATCTTTTATGAATGGATTACTAAAAGAGTCTTATGAACAAATTCAACAAGATATATCAAAATTGGATGATACTTTTATGATTCCAAGTCTAGAGGAGCACGAATTTACTACACCAACGTATGAACAAGCATTTACGACATCAGATAGGGATATATATGCAGATGTGTTAAAAACATTTAAAAACACAAAATCATTTTTTGAACAAAATGAACGTGAAACGATGAAAGATATGTTCTATGACATCATGCAACCAGAAGCTAAACAATATTTAGATGATAATAAACAGTTGATGCGCGAACATTATCAATCGGAATGGCAGCTTGAAGTAAATCAAATGAAAGATTTAATTGAGCAAGAAGTCAAACAGATGATTGCCCATCATATTCATATGATGACAGATGCAGTAGATCAAGAAAACTTACAAGTAAAATCAATATTTATGCACCGGTTATTAGATCAAGTAAATGAAGGATGAAGCAAATGAGAAAACAAGTATTATTAGTAGATGGAATGGCTTTACTATTCCGTGGCTATTTTGCTACGGCGTTTACGGGAAACTTTATGAGAAATTCACAAGGTATTCCTTTAAATGGCATTAACCAATTTTTACGTTACTTTTTACATGCGACGAACACTTTTGCACCTAGTCATGTTGTATGTTGCTGGGATATGGGTAGTACAACATATCGTACGGAAATGTTCCCTAAATATAAGGCGAATCGAGATGAACCACCAGACGAATTAAGACCTCAATTTGACCTTGTCAAAGAAGTAGTCGCTTCATTTGATGTACCTAACATAGGGATTGTTAATTATGAAGCAGATGACTGTATCGGTACGATTGCACATCAATTTAAGGATCAAGAGGATTACGAAACAACGATCTTAACAGGTGACTTGGATATGTTGCAATTAGTGGAAGACCGTGTTCAAGTTGCAATCATGAGAAAAGGAATTGGTAATTACGAAATTTTTTCAGCAGACAATTTCTATGAACTAAAAGGGATTCATCCACATCAAATTGTCGATTTAAAAGGAATGATGGGAGATGCTGCTGATAATTATCCTGGTGTTAAAGGGATTGGTGAAAAAACAGGTATCAAATTATTACAGAAATACGATACAGTTGAAAATGTATTAGATAATATCGCCGAATTAACACCTGCAATGCAAAAAAGATTTCAAACAGATGAGGACATGTTACATTTATCAAGGCAATTAGCAAAAATAAATTGCGAGGTGCCACTTGAATATGTTTTGGAAGAATCTCTTTGGCAATATAATGAAACAAAAGTTAATGCAGTACTTGCCGATTTAGAAATGAAACAAGTAACATATTATATGTAGATGATGGAATCGCTATGTCATGTGATACTCTAATTTATTATGCTGAATTGAATCATATTAATGATTCAATTGGGAATAGTAAAATTGGGAGGTGACGTCAATGACAGTCGGAACACAGATGCAACAAACGGTTGCTAGTTGTGAAAGTGCTTTAGCGAGTTTAAAGTCTTTTGCTCTAGAAACAGATGATCAAAACGCGAAACAAATGTTTCAGCAATTAGCAGAACAGCAACAAACAATTGTTGAAAACCTAAACACGAGACTTCAATACATTCAGCAAGAAGAACCACAATATAAAGAATAAATAAAACCAACCATTGTTATTAGGGTATTGTCTATCCGTATAACAATGGTTGTTTTCTGTTAGCTTATCGAAGGTATAATATTTAGACTTTGAAAAGAAGTTATATCTATCTGCATTAGAAATTCAACTTTAAAAAAGAAATTATTTATGATACTGTAATATCTAATAGAAAGAAAAGGGGGCGGTTATATCGGACTTCGTGATAGAATCATTCAAACGGCGTTAATTTTATTTGACGAAGAAGGATACCATGGTGTTTCAATCAATGAAATTGTTGAGGCTGCGGATACATCTAAAGGAGGGTTTTATCATCATTTCTCCTCAAAAGATGAACTGCTATTCGTCATACATGATATTTTTATTACGTATGCCTTAGCAAAAGCAACAGCTGCAGATTGTTCATTTGGTACTCCTACTAAAAGATTACAGGCGATTATAAATGAATTTGTAAAAGTCTTTGATCTTTACAAGGCCCATTTATCTGTTTTTTATCAGGAAGCTATCTATTTACGACCAGAGTATGAAAGAGTAATTAAAAAGAAGCGAGATGAGTTTAAACAAATTATCATCAATGTCATTCAAGACGGAAGGGATCATGGTGAATTCAGACAAGAAATTCAAGTCGATATCACTGCTATGGCAATTTTAGGCATGGTAAACTGGATTTATAAATGGTATAAAAAGTCTGGCGAAAATACGATTGAGGAAATAAGCGATGTTTTTACGGACTTAATCTTACACGCAGTATTAACACCTGAAATGATAGACAATAAACATAATAATAATCTTAAGGATAAAAGTTTTTACCTAATTGATCTTTTCGATGATTAAGAATAATTATCTCAAAAAACAGTTGACTTACTATGTTACTAATATTATCATGATGTCAACAGACTACAAACCGTCCAGTCGGTCTTGTGTAGTAGAGGGGGAATATGAATGGACTTTAATTTAACGGAAGAACAAAAAATGACACGTAATATGGTACGAGAATTTGCAAATGATGTAATTAAACCTAGAGCAATTGAAATAGATGTAGAAGCAAAATTCCCGGTAGATATATTTGAAGAAATGGGTAAGCTCGGACTAATGGGAATCCCTTTCCCTGAGGAATATGGCGGATCAGGTGGAGACACGATATCGTATGCTTTAGCGGTTGAAGAAATTGGGAAGGTATGTGGTAGTACAGGACTTAGTTATGCTGCTGCAGTATCACTCGGCGCAACACCGATTTATTTATTTGGTACGGAAGAACAGAAACAGAAATATTTAGTTCCTCTAGCAAAAGGAGAAGCATTAGGATCATTTGGATTAACAGAGCCAAATGCGGGTTCGGACGCTGCCGGAACAAAAACTACTGCAGTTGTTGAGGCTGATGATTTTGTCATTAACGGTGAAAAGTGCTTCATTACAAATGCGAGTTTCGCTAAAACATTAATCATTACAGCTGTTACTGGTAAAGATGAACGTGGTCGAAATATCATTTCTGCTATTATCGTACCTACAGATACGGAAGGTATCACGATAAATAGTAACTATGACAAAATGGGAGTAAGAGGTTCAGACACTGCTGAAATTGTTTTAGATAATGTTCGCGTGCCTAGAGCGAATTTAATTGGAGACCCGGAGACAGGCTTTAAACAATTCTTATCAACTTTGGATGGTGGCCGTATTTCTATCGGTGCACTTAGCGTTGGTATTGCTCAGGGATCTTTAGATCGAGGTTTGGCTTATGCAAAAGAAAGACAGCAATTTGGAAAACCCTTATCTTCTTTCCAAGCAATTCAATTTAAATTAGCTGATATGGCAATGGAGGCAGAGTTATCTAGAACGATGGTATTAAAAGCTGCATGGTTAAAAGATCATAATAAAGCCTTTTCTAAAGAAGCTGCTTATGCAAAGTTATTTGCCTCAGAAACAGCGGTCCGTAATGCAGATGAAGCTATTCAAATTCATGGTGGTTACGGATATATGAGAGAATATGAAGTAGAACGATTTTTACGTGATGCAAAATTATTAGTCATTGGCGAAGGAACTTCAGAAATCCAACGAATCGTTATTGCTAGACAATTAGGTTGCTAAGGGATATATCACGGAGACATATGATCGGTCATCATGAATGCGTTTTCAATTCATGGATTATCCGTAGATGATGTCAAGTACATCAATAATACAATATTAAACTTTAGGGAGGATGCAGTATGACAGAAGTAAAGGCTAGTATGGCAGGAAGTATATGGAAGGTAACTGTTAACAGAGGGGATGTTGTAACGACAGGGCAGGACGTTGTAATTTTAGAGTCGATGAAAATGGAAATACCTATCGCTGCTGATACGAATGGGACAGTACAAGATATAAAAGTGAGTGAAGGAGATTTTATCAATGAAGGCGATGTACTTGTAATTATCGAGTAGTAAGAAACTTTAGCCTGTTTAAACAGGGCTAAAGTTTTATCAATTAATCGATTTCATAATTGCCTAAATCAACTACACTACGACAGGTTGTAGTAGTGTAGCGGTAAATCCGTATTATGAAATTGACTTAATACAGGAGGTTTGTTCTATGTCACAGCTTGTTGAATTAGAACTAAGAGACGATAAGATCGGGATCATCACATTAAATCGGCCTGAAGCTGCAAATGCAATGAGTAAACAATTACTTAAGGAAATAAATGATGCTATCCTTTCCATTCAAAAACATGGTTCCATTCATTGTACGATTATTATTGGCGCAGGAGAGAAAGCCTTTTGTGCTGGAGCAGATCTAAAGGAACGAAAAGGAATGACAAACCAAGAAGTCATTGAAGCAGTTCGATATATCGGTACGACGATTTCAAATATAGAACAAATGCCAATGCCTGTCATTGCAGCATTAAATGGCGTTGCATTTGGTGGAGGCTTAGAACTTGCTTTAGGATGTGATATTCGTTTAGTAGCAAGCCATGTTTCCTTAGGGTTAACAGAAACCTCTCTAGCGATTATACCAGGTGCAGGAGGGACACAACGGTTACCACGCCTCATCGGAATTGGCAAAGCGAAACAACTCATTTATACGGCTAAAAAAATAACAGCTAGCGAAGCAAAAGAGTTAGGAATGGTTGAAGAAGTGATAGAACCAAGCCAATTATTAGATCGAGCAATCAATCTCGCTGCTGAAATCGCCAACAATGGGCCAATTGCACTTCAACAGGCTAAAATTGCTATCAATCATGGAATGCAGGTCGACTTAACTACAGGTATTCAAATTGAACATCTTAGTTATAAAGAAACGCTACATACAGAAGATAGATTAGAGGGATTAACCGCTTTTCAAGAGAAAAGAAAGGCCGTTTATAAAGGTAGATAACGAGGAGGATATACATGTCATATGTGGAGAAATTAGAAAACAGAATTGAAAAAATAAAAAAAGGTGGAAAAGAAAAGTACCATAAAAGTAATCAAGAAAAAGGGAAGCTATTTGTTCGCGAACGTTTAAACTTACTGTTTGATGAAGGTTTGGATGTAGAGGATGCATTTTTTGCAAACTGTATGGATGATGAACTGCCTTCTGATGGTGTAGTTACAGGTATTGGCGAAATTGACGGTCAAAAAGTATGTGTATTGGCAAATGATTCAACAGTTAAAGCTGGATCATGGGGGAAACGGACAGTTGAGAAAATGCTTCGTATCCAAGAAACCGCATTAAAATTAGAATTACCTATGTTGTATTTAGTAGATTCAGCTGGAGCAAGAATAACAGATCAAATTGACATGTTCCCAGGACGTAGGGGAGCAGGTAGAATATTTCATAATCAAATCAAAATGTCAGGTCGGATTCCACAAATATGTTTGTTGTTTGGTCCTTCAGCTGCGGGTGGAGCATATATTCCAGCATTTTGTGACATCGTTGTCATGGTGGAAGGGAATGCTTCTATGTACTTAGGGTCCCCACGAATGGCTGAAATGGTCATTGGAGAAAAGGTTTCGTTAGAAGAAATGGGCGGAGCGAAAATGCACTGTTCTGTATCCGGCTGTGGAGACGTTCTGACTAACACGGAAGAAGAGGCAATTGAATTTGCTAGAAAATATGTATCATACTTCCCGGCTAATTTTAGAAGTAAACCAAAAAAAGCTGACGTACCTGTACAAAAAAAGTTAGAGAAATCAATGAAAGAAATCATACCTGTAAATCAAAATGCTCCTTTTGATATGCATGAATTTATCGAACATATTATCGACACAGATAGCTTTTGTGAAATTAAGAAGTTATTTGCACCAGAATTAATTACAGGACTTGCAAGAATTGAAGGAGATGTTGTAGGAATCATTGCAAACCAACCACGTCAAAAGGGTGGGGTGCTGTTCACGGATTCCGCAGATAAAGCGGCGAAATTCATTCAGTTATGTGATGCGTTTAATATTCCGTTACTC
>JAPFCO010000116.1 GCA_026169505.1 Pseudogracilibacillus sp. | reverse complement strand
TTTCATTACCGAATGAAAACTCTTAGCTTCAAAATCAAAATTGTTTGACGAGATTGAAAAACATGTTGAATGATCAACATTCATTTTCGTTCTCTTGACATTTATTGTTGTACTTGTTCAGTTTTCAAGGAGCAAATAATAAGTGGAGCCTAACGGGATCGAACCGTTGACCTCCTGCGTGCAAGGCAGGCGCTCTCCCAGCTGAGCTAAGGCCCCATTACAAAATACTTATTTACTTTAAAAATGGTCGGGAAGACAGGATTTGAACCTGCGACCTCATGGTCCCAAACCATGCGCTCTACCAAGCTAAGCTACTTCCCGTTATAATATTAATTACGCGCCTGAGAGGAGTTGAACCCCTAACCTCTTGATCCGTAGTCAAGCACTCTATCCAATTGAGCTACAGGCGCTTATATATGGTGCCGAGGGCCGGAATCGAACCGGCACGGTGGAATACCCACCGCAGGATTTTAAGTCCTGTGCGTCTGCCAATTCCGCCACCCCGGCAGCACCAAGTCTTACATGGAGCGGAAGACGGGGTTCGAACCCGCGACCCCCACCTTGGCAAGGTGGTGTTCTACCACTGAACTACTTCCGCAAATTATATTAAGTTTGAAATGGTGCGGGTGAAGGGAGTTGAACCCCCATGTCCGAAGACACTAGATCCTAAGTCTAGCGCGTCTGCCGATTCCGCCACACCCGCTTTGTGTAATGAGCCATACAGGAATCGAACCTGTGACTCTCTGATTAAAAGTCAGATGCTCTACCGCCTGAGCTAATGGCTCATCTGAACACATATAATATCATCTTATTATGTATAAAACAAGTATTAAATGCGCAAATGGTGCCGGCCAGAGGACTTGAACCCCCAACCTACTGATTACAAGTCAGTTGCTCTACCAATTGAGCTAGGCCGGCATATTACATAAATGGTGGAGGATGCAGGGCTCGAACCTGCGACCCCTTGCTTGTAAGGCAAGTGCTCTCCCAGCTGAGCTAATCCTCCAACAGCGGTGTAGCGAATCTTCACTTACCAAGCCTGGCGACGTCCTACTCTTGCAGAGACAAAGTCTCAACTACCATCGGCGCAAAAGAGCTTAACTACTGTGTTCGAGATGGGAACAGGTGTGACCTCTTTGCAATAATCACCAGACCTAATATGAAGTTTTTAATCGGTCTCTCGCTCAAATAATTTTTCTTTTTTAAGTAATTATTTTCAAGGACAAGACTCATTATATCTAATGTCTTTTTAAAAAGCAAGCGAAAAGCTTAAGTTTTTTAAATAAGTATTCTTCATACCTCAAAAACTAAATAAGAACAATCAAATCATCATCATAAAAGTTAGTTAAGTCCTCGATCTATTAGTATTCGTCAGCTTCACGTATTACTACGCTTCTACCTCGAACCTATCAACCTTATCGTCTAGTAAGGGATCT
>JAPFCO010000316.1 GCA_026169505.1 Pseudogracilibacillus sp. | reverse complement strand
TATGAAGTTAAATACTGCTACTCCTGATATCGATGTTGATCCACAGACGTATGAAGTGAAAATAGATGGGGAAGTAATTACATGTGATCCAGTAGATGTTGTACCAATGGGTCAACGTTACTTCTTATTTTGAGGTGAAAGCAATGATTGTAGAAAAAATCGTTACAAATATCCGAGACTTAGACGCGAATGAATTAGAAAAACGTCATAAAGAAAAAGTGTATTTAGAGAGTGCTCATTTGATGAAACGAATCCAACGGGTTACTACAGATCATGATCGGGAATTGGGTATTAGGTTGAAGGATCCTAAAGATCTTGAAGCTGGTGATGTATTATTTATGGATGATAAAAACATGATTATTGTCGATGTTTTATCAGATGATTTACTCGTTATTCAACCTAGAAGTATGCATGAGATGGGAACGATCGCTCACCAGCTTGGGAACCGACATTTACCAGCACAATTCGAGACTGATGATATGCTTGTTCAATATGATTATCTTGTAGAGGAATTGTTACAAGAAATGGAGATCCCTTTCCAACGTGAAGAACGAAAAGTAGAGAAGGCATTCCGTCATATCGGACATAGTCACGATGAATAATACACTTTCTTTATTCCAATTATGTGATACCAATTTTCCAAATGGTTCTTTTAGTCAGTCGTTTGGATTGGAAACATATATTCAAAAAGATATTGTTCATGATTCGGAAAGTTTTCTTAAGTGGTTGAGGGTGTATGTACATGAACAGCTGGCATATGCAGATGGACTAGCAGCAAAGGTTGTTTATGAAGCGCTTGAAGCGGAGGATTTAGAAAAAGTATGGGAAATGGATCGCTTGTTAAAAGTACAAAACCTAGCACGTGAATCTAGAGATGGGACACAGCGCATGGGTGACAGCATGTTGAATATGGCCGAAGCAATTTATGGCTTTGATCAATTAGTAACTTATCGTCAACAGATCCGAGATAAACAAGCATTCGGGCATCCGGCGGTTGTATTTACGATTGCAGGGTATCAACTCCAAGTAGAAAAGGAAACAACAATTTTATATTACTTATATTCAACGATCATTGGGCTTGTCCAAAATGCGGTACGTGCAATTCCATTAGGGCAAACGAATGGTCAACAAATCGTCTATCAGTTTCAAAAAGACTTACAACAAGTGACAAATAAAATTATTCATATGGATGAAGCCGAGTTTGGAGTTGTTTCACCAGGTTTAGAATTAGGGCAAATGCAACATGAACGAGTAGGCATTCGAATTTTCAGTTCGTAATGAGTGCGTATGTAATTAGTTGAAAGGATGTGTTTGAAATGGATCCAATTAAAATAGGTGTTGGTGGTCCAGTAGGTGCAGGTAAAACACTGCTAGTTGAAAAAATCACCCGTGAACTTGCAGATGAAGTAAGTATGGCGGTTATAACGAATGATATTTATACAAAAGAAGATGCTAAGTTTCTAGTGAATCATGGGGTATTGGCAGAAGACCGAATTGTCGGTGTGGAAACTGGCGGTTGCCCTCATACAGCAATTCGTGAAGATGCTTCAATGAATTTTGCAGCGATTGACGAAATTAAAGCATTACATCCAGATGTGGAACTTATATTTGTTGAAAGTGGTGGAGATAACTTAGCGGCGACGTTTAGTCCAGAGCTCGTCGATTTCTCCATTTATATTATTGATGTTGCTCAAGGGGAAAAAATCCCTCGTAAAGGCGGACAAGGGATGATTAAATCTGATTTATTTATTATTAATAAAACAGATTTAGCGCCATATGTTGGAGCAAGCTTAGAGGTAATGGAAGCTGATACAAAAGTATTCCGTGAGGATAAACCATTTATATTTACCAATTTAAAGGACGATACGGGTCTTGATCAGGTTATTGACTGGGTTAATAAACAAGCTCTATTAAAGGGATTAGGTCAAGATGTCTGAGTGGACCGGGGTTCTTCAACTTGATATGGAAAATCGTCAAGGAAGAACAGTAGCTCAAAATGTTTATTTTCAGGGTGCATTTAAGGTGATGCGCCCTGTTTATCATCAAAATAATAATTTTCCTTGTTATTATGTGCTAAATCCCGGTGGAGGTTATTTAGACGGAGATAAGTATCGGATGGATATTACATTAGAAGAAAAAGCACAATTAACGTTAACAACACAATCAGCAACAAAAATATATAAAACTCCACGACAACAGGCATACCAAGAAACAACGTTTCATTTAAAGAAAGATAGTTATTTAGAATATTTACCTGATGCTCTCATAGCTTATAAAGACGCAAAGTATTTCCAAAAAAACATTATACATATGGAAAAAGGCGCTACATTACTTTATTCGGATATTTTGACACCTGGTTGGTCCCCAGAGGGAGAGCGGTTTAGTTATGAGATGCTTCGTCTTAAAACAGAGATTTATATGGAAAATGAATTGGTCGCATTTGATCATATTAAACTCCAACCAGAATCCCAACATATGTCTGGACTTGGATTCATGGAAGGATATACACATTTAGGCTCGTTTATCGTCGTAGGTGAAAAGACAAATGATGAATTACTTGACCGTTTATATGAAGCGATCCAGCAAGAAACTGGAAATTTTGCATTCGGTTTATCTCGGTTGGCTGTACAAGGATTTACGATTCGAATAATGGCAAATCAAACACAAGTAATTGAACGGATTATTAGTGCTTGTCATGAAGTGGTTAGTGATGAATGGTATCAAGCAAAACCAAGTTTTTTACGGAAATATTGATGAGTATTCCCAACAACTTCTTAAAGAATTTGTTGGGTATCTTTCATTCCTTTTTAGCTTGATGACACTTGGAACAAACGATGAAAGGATGATTTGATGAAACGAATAGGTTTATTTTTCTGCATCAGTTTACTCGTAATAATGAGTGCTTGTTCAAAAAACAATGAGGTAGATACATCGGAAGAGCGTACGGAAAAGGACGAATTAGTTTTGGCGATTGGTGGTGAAACAGAGGATGGGTTTGATCCAACGACAGGTTGGGGTTTATATGGATCTCCACTATTTCAAAGTACATTATTGACGTATGATCAATCATTTAATATTGAAAATGACTTGGCGGTTGATTATGACGTAAGTGAAGATGGTTTGATTTATACAATAGATATTCGCAATGATGTCGTGTTTGCAGATGAAGTAGAACTAACAGCTGAGGATGTTGTATTTACATTTGAAACAGCAAAAGAGAGCGGTTCGATCATTGATTTAAGCAATCTTGAAAAAGTAGAAGCCATTGAAGGTAATCAAGTCGAGTTTACGTTAGATCAGCCTGATTCTACATTCATTACATTGCTTGCTACGACAGGAATTGTTCC
>JAPFCO010000336.1 GCA_026169505.1 Pseudogracilibacillus sp. | reverse complement strand
TGGTCGGAGCAATCAGAAAGGTCGGCGAGCAAACAAAAAAGTCACTTTGCTATTTTTTGTTTAGCAAAGTGACTTCTAATACTTATGAAAAACTTAAGCTTTTACTTTTTCAAATTCATTGGCATTTCGGATGAGGTGATCGAAAGCACTTAGTGATGCAGTCGCTCCTCCACCCATTGAAATGATAATCTGCTTAAATGCAGCATCTGTACAGTCTCCCGCAGCGAATACTCCTGGGACATTAGTTGCTCCCGTGCTATCTATAACAATCTCGCCAAATTTATTTCGTTCTATCGTGTCACCTAGCCAGTCGGTATTCGGTACAAGACCAATCTGAACGAATACACCTTCAAGCTCAATATGCTGTTCGGTATCTGTTGATCGATCTAAATAAGTGATACCGTTCACGCTATCTGACCCAGTGATTTCAGTTGTTTGTGCATTTTTAACTACTGTTACGTTCGGTAGGTTCTCTAGACGCTCTTGAAGAACAGAATCTGCTTTTAACTCTGACGCGTATTCAAGAACTGTTACTTCTTCTACTAGTCCAGCAAGATCTATTGCAGCCTCAACACCTGAGTTACCACCACCAATAACTGCGACACGCTTACCTGCAAATAACGGACCATCACAATGAGGGCAATATGCTACCCCTTTGTTTCTAAACTCGTCCTCTCCAGGAATACCGACTTTACGCCAACGTGCTCCAGTTGCAAGGATAACTGATTTACTTTTTAAAACTGCACCATTTTCCAGTTCAAGCTCCACATAGTCTTTTTTCTCTAAACGTGTTGCACGTTGTAAGTTCATGACATCAATATCATAATCTTTTACATGTTCTTCAAGACTAGCAGCAAGTTTTGGACCTTCTGTACGGTTGACACTAATAAAGTTCTCAATCGTAGCTGTATCTAGAATCTGTCCACCAAAACGTTCAGCAACAATACCAGTACGAATACCTTTACGTGCTGCATAAATAGCTGCACTTGCTCCACCTGGTCCTCCGCCAACAACTAGAACATCAAATGGATCTTTGTTTTCTAACTCAGAAGCGTCTATACCACTTCCTAGTTTAGCTAAAATTTCTTCTACTGTCATTCGACCGCCGCCAAATTCTTCTCCATTTAGATAAACGGTCGGTACTGCCATGATATTTTTGCTTTCTACTTCTTCCTTAAATGCTGCACCATCTATCATTGTATGTGTAACATTCGGATTCAGTACGCTCATAACGTTCAATGCCTGAACTACTTCAGGACAGTTTTGACAGCTTAAACTAATATAAGAATCAAAATGGTACGTACCTTCTAAGTTTTGGATTTGATCAATTACTTCTTGATCAACTTTTGGAGCTCTACCACTAACTTGTAGCAACGCAAGGACTAATGAAGTAAATTCATGCCCAAGCGGAACACCTGCAAATGTAATACCAGTATTTTCATCAATACGGTTTACACTAAAACTAGGCGTTCTTTCAAGCTCTGTTTTTTCTACTTTAATTTTAGACGACATCGCAGCAAGTTCATCTACTAGTGCTACCATATCCTTAGATACTGTATCAGAACCCGCACTTACTTTAAGTAGTATATCGTCTACCATTAATTCAAGATATTGGGCTAATTGTGCTTTCATATCTGTATCTAATATCATTTAATGCAACTCCTTAAATTTTACCTACAAGATCAAGGCTTGGCTTAAGTGTTTCTGAACCTTCTTCCCAGTTAGCTGGGCAAACTTCACCTGGATTTTGACGTACATATTGTGCTGCTTTTACTTTACCGATTAGTGTGCTTGCGTCACGACCAATACCGTCTGCACTAATTTCAACAGCTTGTACAACACCGTCTGGATCAATAATGAATGTTCCACGTTGAGCTAATCCGGCTTCTTCATCTAATACATCGAAACTACGTGTAATTTTTTGTGACGGATCACCAATCATAATATATTCTAACGTACTAATTGCATCTGAATGGTCATGCCACGCCTTGTGAACGAAGTGTGTGTCTGTAGAAACTGAATATACTTCAGCACCAAGTTCTTGTAACTTTGCATATTGATTTTGAAGATCTTCCAGTTCTGTTGGACAAACAAATGAGAAGTCAGCTGGGTAGAAGCAAACAACACTCCACTTACCTTTTAAATCTTCATCTGTTACTTCAATAAATTCACCGTTACCACTATTGTACGCGTCTGCTTTAAATTCTTCGATTTCTTTTCCGATTAAGGACATAATAAAATTCCTCCTATAATATTTAATTGAACTCTTCATAGTTAGTATAGAACCAAATCAATTATTTTAATCGATATAATCAGTTCTATTACTGCTCGTTTAACTATAACAATTCTAATCTCATACTAATTATCATATTTAGAATGAACTTTGTCAAGCAGTTATAGGTTTTGTCACAATAAGTTCAATTTGATTGTATATAATAGCGCTTCCAATGTTTTTTACCTTGGTTACATTTATATAATGTCCAGCTAAATAGTAAGAATTTTATTAAAAAAGTACTATGTTTCCATTTTAAATTCTCAATTAATGATTGTTTTTCCCATTTATTATATTGTTTTTCTACATATCTTACATATAATTCACAAAAAAGTAATAGTGCATTACAATTGATACACCACTACCCTTATTTACCTTAATTAGTTTTTACTGTAAATAAGAAATCAGATCAACAAAAAACGAACTCGCTAGGTGAGTTCGTTTTTCATCTATTATTCTTCTTCAAATGACAATGCGAAGTTTCGTTTGTTCGGGTGACGACATAATAATAGATGGCTGTTTAAAGACATATCTTTCGTGTGCCAATGATCAGTCAAATATGCTTGTAAATCGTCCGTAGTTTTTACACCATCTTGCTTTAGTTCATTTAATAATCTCTTTTTATATTCATCGGTTAATTCAAATCCGTCTATAATTATTTCACTCATTTATTCTCGGGTTCCCTTCTTAC
>JAPFCO010000338.1 GCA_026169505.1 Pseudogracilibacillus sp. | reverse complement strand
TAATTAAGCATAATAAAATAAATAGTAGAACAATTGATATCTTTCCCCACTTCCAACGACGCCGACCAACTACTCCCATACACTTCATCTCCTTTTATCGTTTCAACATAATCATACAAACAATAATCTATTCCTCCGTGCTAACATTGCCGGAGCCTATACTTTAAACTGTGCCTAAATTAGTCTTGCGTTACTCTCGGGCACGTTTCCCCTCCCGAGGCAGGCGCTAGAACCATCTTGCCTTACTCTCGAGCACACTTCCCCTCCCGAGGCAGGCGCTAGAACCATCTTGCCTTACTCTCGAGCACACATCCCCTCCCGAGGCAGGCGCTAGAACCATCTTGCCTTACTCTCGAGTACACTTCCCCTCTCGAAGCAGGCGCTAGAACCATCTTGCGTTACTCTCGAGCACACTTCCCCTCCCGAAGCAGGTGCTAGAACCATCTTGCGTTACTCTCGAGCACACTTCCCCTCTCGAAGCAGGCGCTAGCTTTCATTGACCGAGCTTCTAATAGCAAAATGGATCCAGACGGAATACAAATCGCACAACAAACTTAATTTTTATATTATTCAAGGCTAACATTAATAATGATTGCAATCTGAATAATTGATAAAAAAAAGACACCTTATATAGTAGACTTTTTTACAATCTCATATAAAGGTGTCGAATATAATTTAAAATGGAAGTTGATTTAACCACTGTCCGCCATCCATCGTTACAACTTCTCCATTAATATATGCAGCATCTTTCGATAATAGGAAAGTTGCTAGACCCGCAATCTCCTCTGGTGTACCAAAACGCTTTAACGGAATCCCTTCACGCGTACGTTCCGCCATATCCTCCGATAACATTAACTTTTCTGAACCACCCGTTCGCTCAATTGGACCAGGTGCAATCGCATTAGAACGAATACCATAACGAGTCCCCCACTCAACAGCCAATGTACGAGTTAAACTCAAGACACCCGCTTTTGCAGCCGCACTATGAACCACTCCAGCACCAGCATCCCAAGCATATGTAGCAACCATATTAATGATAGAACCTTTAATGTTTTCCTTCATCCAATAATCCCCTACTGCCTTACAACAATAAAATGTTCCATTTAAGACGATATCAATGACAGAATTCCATCCATTCACAGATAAATCTTCTGCCATCACAACGAAATTACCCGCAGCATTATTTACAAGATGATCGATACGGCCGAATGTTTCCACCGTCTCTTCTACCATCCGATTCACATCATCTATATTACGAACATCCATTTGAACGTACGCTACTTTTCCTGTCGCCGTCTCTAATAACTCTTTTTGTGTCGCTTCTAATCTCTCTTCATTTC
Source organism: Pseudogracilibacillus sp. (assembly GCA_026169505.1). GTDB lineage: Bacteria > Bacillota > Bacilli > Bacillales > Amphibacillaceae > Pseudogracilibacillus. Next base: position 3,710 of record JAPFCO010000338.1, on the reverse strand, counting down.
TACCAGTAATGACGACATTTGCCCCTTCATTTGCAAATCGTTGTGCCATTGCCTTTCCCATTCCACTTGAACCACCAGTAACGATAACTGTTTCATTTTTCAATATAAATACCCCCTAGGTTGATGTAATCGCTTTCTTCACAACATAAAATTAAGTGAATAGTCATTCATTTTATTCCTTTCTCTAACTATATCAAAATTTACACAATATGCAAGATAGGATGAACACATTTTTTTACATAAAAAGTATCTTTTCTCGTATTCGGCTCTAAAACTGATCATATGCGAGCGATTTGTAGATAACCGTTAGTTATATTCCACTCAGTCAACCTCATCCCAAATAATCCCTCTAAATCACCCTTGAAGCGATTTGATATAAATTTCGATATTCGTTACGATTAATTCATGACTTATAAGTAAACAATTTTTGGAGGTGAAATGCCGTTAAAACAGTATTAGAGAAAAACACTATAACGGTACGAGATGGAAGAACAATAAGCTTTAGAAAACCAGATGAGAATGATGGACGTGAAATGTTTCGCATTGTAGAAGAATCCCAAGTACTTGATGTGAACTCTTCTTATAGTTATTTAATGTGGAGCAAATATTTTAACGAAACATCTATCGTAGCTGAAAGTGAAGACAAAGTAATTGGCTTCGTATCAGGATTTATTCAACCTACTTCTTTAGACACTCTATTCGTATGGCAAGTTGCCGTCGACCCAGAATTTCGTGGATTAGGTTTAGCAACGAAGTTAATCGAACAATTACTAGAACAATTAAGCGACGATGATGTGTCCTATTTAGAAGCAACTGTGACACCATCAAATATTCCTTCTAGTAAACTATTTAAAGGAATAGCAGATAAAAATGACACAGAATGCACTATATCTGAATGTTTTTCTGAAGATCAATTCCCAGACCCGTCACATGAGGCGGAATTGACGTATCGAGTTGGACCTATTAAATAAGGTTATCGATCTATTTGAAACTATAATAAAGTAACATGTGAAAAAATATAACGGAGGTTTAATACACTTAATGAGTATCGTAACGGAGGATCCCATTGTGAATTTGGACGTATTTGAAAAGTATGAATCTGAGGTAAGAGGTTACAGCCGTAGCTTCCCAACGGTCTTTACAAAGACGAAAGGATATAAGCTTTGGGATACGAACGATAATGAATATATTGACTTTTTTGCTGGAGCAGGAACACTGAATTATGGGCATAACAATGAGGCCATGAAAAAATTACTCATTGAATATATCGAAAATGATTTCATTACACACAGTTTGGACATGGCGACAGAAGCTCGTGGTAACTTTTTACGTAAGTTTAACGAGATTATTTTAGAGCCACGTCAACTGGATTATAAAATCATGTTCCCAGGACCAACAGGAACAAACGCGGTAGAAAGTGCCTTAAAACTAGCGAGGAAAGTGAAAAAGCGTACAAATATTATGAGCTTTACTAACGCTTTTCACGGTATGACGATAGGGTCTCTTGCTATCACTGGGAATGCTTCAAAGCGTGCTGGTGCGGGAATTCCATTAACAAATTCCGTATCAATGCCATTTGATCAATATATTTCAACACAAGCATCACTTGAATTGATCGAAAAATATTTAGCTGATGATTCAAGCGGTGTTGACTTACCAGCTGCTATCATCCTAGAAACGGTACAAGGCGAAGGTGGTATTAACGCTGCAAGTAAAGAATGGCTTCAGGGCATCGAGAAAATTGCTCGAAAATTCGACATATTACTAATTGTCGATGATATTCAAGCAGGCTGCGGTCGTACTGGTACATTCTTTAGTTTTGAATATGCAGGAATTAAGCCAGATATCGTTACATTATCAAAATCGCTAGGTGGATATGGTCTACCAATGGCAATTACCCTTTTCAATCGGGACCTCGACATTTGGGAGCCAGGTGAACATAACGGAACTTTCCGTGGTAATAACTTAGCATTTATTGCTGCAACAGAAGCATTGTCTTATTGGGAAAACGATGACTTTTCCAATGACATTGATAAAAACGCACAATTAATGCATGATTTCACAGCGAAAGTTGTGAAAGAATATCCAGCATTAAACGCTGAATCAAGAGGACGTGGCATGATGCAAGGTGTTGCTTGTCATGTTGACGGAATTGCTGAAGAAATTTGTGCAGAAGCATTTGAACGCGGGTTATTAATGGAAACATCTGGACCTAAAGATGAAGTATTCAAATTTTTACCTCCATTAATCATCGATGAAGCTGGATTAAAAACAGGCTTCGCGATTATTGAAGATTCAATTGAAGCTGTTTTAGAAAAAAGATAAGTTTTTGTAGATGGATAAGCGTCGCTAGTATTCCAACCGGCGAAGGGGCACTAGTCGAAATGCGATCCGCTACAATAATACAAAATAGATAAACATGATTTGTCCATGCTCGGGCTCCCAATTGTGTCCGAGCATGTTTTTATGGAACAATAACTTAAAAGGAGACGAAAAAACATGATTGTAAGAAACTTAGATGAAATAATTGGTTCAGAAAATGAAACAAAGGCAGATACTTGGTCAAGTAGACGCTTTTTATTAAAAAAGGATGGTATGGGCTTTTCTTTCCACGAAACGATTATCTATGCGGGTACAGAAACGCATATCCATTATCAAAACCATTTAGAAGCAGTATATTGTGTATCAGGTGATGGTGAAATTGAAACCATTGCTGATGGTAAAGTTTATCCAATCAAAAACGGTACAATGTACGCTCTAAATGATAACGATGAACACTACTTACGTGGTGGTAAAGAAGATATGCGTTTAATTTGTGTATTCAACCCACCATTAGTAGGAACAGAAACACATGATGAACATGGTGTGTACCCACTTATCGAAGATTAATTTAAAAAGGAAAAGCTGCTCTCCCATTACGGGAAGCAGCTTTTTAATTTGGGATGAAGAATAGATTCTACTCTCCCCTACTTATGTCAATTCATTTAAAAATGATTATTTAACTTCTCCATCTGTCCATTCAATCATACCACCAACGACATTAGAGGCTTTATAACCCTTTAGTTCCATCATTTCACATGCTTTTCCGCTTCTCCCCCCCGAGCGACAAATCATAATATAGTCAGCATCTTTATCTAATTTATCAAGTTCAGCTTCTAATGATCCAAGCGGAATATGAATTGCTTCTGGAATCTTTCCTGCAGCGACTTCCTCATCCTCACGTACATCAATCAGATTCACTTCTTCATGTGCTGCTAATTTTTCAGCTAACTCTTCTACTGTTATTTCCTTCATAATAAAAATTCCCCTTTCAAATTATATGTATATTAAATTAGTGACTTTACACTAATCATTCTACCACTTCTTTCACTAAATCTGTCTTACTTTTCCTACCTTCTGCATCACAGCTTATATCAACTATCTTTATAGTATGCCCTTCGATGGATCATGTCAATTGAATGATTTGGGAATATAAAACATAATTGAAGGCGAATTACAATGATATCTTGGGGGTAAAAAGAAGCATAATTATTAATCTTTTTATAATATGCATAAGAAGAAGTTCTTTATGACTCAAAAGGAATCAATCTGCTGCAATTATCTGCACTAGCATTGACAGAATGATTCCCTTTCTCCTTGATATATAATAAGGCAAAAGTTATTGTACTTTTAATGAAAATTTTAAGTCACATGTTCCTTTCGCCATTTAT
>JAPFCO010000397.1 GCA_026169505.1 Pseudogracilibacillus sp. | reverse complement strand
GCTTGCCTTGTACATCGATTATAACTAGGGCTGTATCATCTATTTTCAACATATTTCCCTCAACTCCAATTCTGTATGCTTCTCTTTAGTTTATCATATTTTTAAATATATTCCATTGTTCTTTATTATCTGATAACAATGGAAAAAGGATCTATACATGATAATCACCTTATCATTAGATTAGAATATCTAACTTTTCAGGGTGTAGTACCATAAGATCCTTTTTTGTTTTTAATCCGTGATTATTGTTCGAAATGTTTTGCTTCATAAAGTAAGGTCGTTAATTCTTCTTTATAGCTTTTTTTCTGTTCTTCTGTCCATGCTAATGTTTTTGCCATATAGGAAATCACCACATCTTGATGCTCCATCACCCAATCATAATGGAAAAACAAACCGCCTGTTCGTCTAATAAAGAAATCTGCTGGTTTATATGCAAGTTCATACTGTAATGCATATTGAAGCATCGCAAACACAATCGGGTTTATATTTTCTCTTTCAGCTAATAGCTTATGTTCTGTAAACAATTCAAATACCTTATCTACATTGGAACCGTACAGTTGAATTAAATATTCTACCTCTGCCGCCTCCATACCTAGTGCTTCCCCTTCTCTTTGCTTTGTTTCTTTAAACGTAGCAAAACCTTCTGAACCACCAACATCTCCTCCCGAAATGGGCAGGTGCAACGTACTAGATTTTGAAAATACAATTCCTTGCTCCTGTTCTATTTCAGCAGTAATTGCATCGACTACTTCTTCTGCCATTTTTCGATAGCCGGTTAATTTCCCACCCGCCATCGAATATAATCCCGAATCAGAAGTGAATATTTCATCTTTACGAGAAATCTCACTTGGATTTTTTCCGCCTTCAGCGATAAGCGGACGTAATCCGGCCCAACTTGAATCAACATGATCCTTCGTTATTTCCAGTGTAGGAAACATATTCTGAATCGTATGCAAAATATAATCTCGATCTTCTTCCGTAACAGTCGGATGCACAATATCACCTTCATAAAATGTATCTGTCGTTCCAACGTACGTTTTATCGCCACGCGGGATAGCAAAAATCATTCGTTTATCTTCACTATCAAAATAAATCGCCTGACGTAGTGGGAAATCTGCTTTCGAGAAAACTAAATGCGTTCCTTTCGTTAAATGTAATGTCTTCCCCTGTTTTGAACCATCCAATTCACGTAATTTATCTACCCAAGGCCCTGTTGCGTTAATGACTTTATTCGCTTTTATTTTAAACGACTCTTTGTTAATCATGTCTTCTACGAGGACTCCGATTATCCTTCCATCTTCATATAAAAAATCTGTTACCTTCGTATAATTTGCGGCAGTTACTCCCGTTTCTACAGCCTTTTTCAGCACCTCTAACGTTAACCGCGCATCATCGGTTTTATACTCCACATAATATCCAGCACCTTTCAACTCGTTTTCTTGTAGTAAAGGCTCTCTTTTTAAAGCTTCTTGTGGCGATAACATCTTCCTGCGTTCCGATTTTTTTACTCCTGCTAAAAAATCGTACACCCTTAAGCCAATATTCGTTGAGAATGGACCAAACGTGCCTCCCTTATAAAAAGGCAACATCATCCATTCCGGGGTAGTAACATGTGGTCCATTTTCATAAACTATTTTCCGTTCCTTTCCAACCTCAGCTACTAGTTTTATTTCAAATTGAGCTAAATATCGTAATCCTCCATGGACTAATTTTGTTGAACGACTAGATGTTCCTGCTGCAAAGTCTTGCATTTCTACTAACCCCGTCTTTAATCCTCGGTGTCTCGCGTCTAACGCAATCCCTGCACCTGTAATTCCCCCACCTATAACTAATAAATCAAAATGTTCTTCACGTAATGATTGAAGTGTATTCTCTCTCTTTAAACTTGAAAAGTTTGTCATGCTGGTCACTTCCCTTTCCATTATCGAAATAAAAAACCGCAAACAATCCCATAGATGAATAGATGGGTGTTTACGGTTCTCCTGCTTCCGACCTTTTATATTAACTTACTTATAGCATAGCACAAATTTTAAAGGATAAAAAGCATATCCACTTTTATCCGTCTTTATTATAATATATTTTAATTCCATACCTTTGTACTAGATGTCGATATTGCAATAGCACCAGCATTATAGGCTGCTTGTACTTCTTCATTGTTTCTAATCAAACCACCCGCAATAATTGGTATGTCTGTTTGCACTTTTATTTCCTTAATTACTTGTGGTATCGTTCCTGGGAGTACTTCTATAAAATCTGCTTTGGAACGACTGCTTAATTTCAAATTATTATCTAAAGATAAACTATCTAATAAAAAAAGCCGCTGAATCGCTAATAATTTGTGTTTTTTTACACTCTCTACCACACTATTTCTTGTAGTAAGAATTCCTTCTGGCTTTACTTCACGCGCTATATACTCTACGCCATATTCATCTGCTTTTAATCCTTGCACTAAATCTAGATGAATAAGTACTTTTTTATCTTTACGTTTAGCGTAGTCCACAAGGCTTTTAATCTGACCAAGTCTTGTTTCTAACAACACGATCCATTCATAGTCAGAATTTAACGCTTTTTCAAAGTCTTTTAATTGGCGAATTGCCGGTATAATACCTGTTGGTCCTTTCATAAAACCGCTCCATTACGAATGATATGTTACTTTTTGATGTTTTATCGTCAGATTAATTATTTTTGTCCTTTAATAAATCACGAATTTCCGTTAATAATTGTTCTTGTGGGTCTACTTCTTCCTCTACTTCTTCTTGTTTTTTTCTTAAAATAAGTCGAATAAACATAAATATCGATGCTGCAATAATAAGAAAATCAAATACAGATTGAAGGAACATCCCATAAGCAATATTAGCCGAACCAATCGTCCACATTAAACTAGAAAAATCAATGCCATTAAACAATGCGCCGATAATTGGCATAATAACATCTTCTACCAAGGAAGATACAATTTTACCAAATGCCGCGCCAATAATGACTGCTACTGCTAAATCTAATACATTTCCTTCAAATGCAAATTTCTTAAAGTCTTCCCACATTTACTCTCATCCTTTCATCTATCGTATTTTTTATTGTATATGTATAAATAATGTTTTACAACAATTATTACCATCACCTGTTGATAGCATCTGATTGTCCTTAACTGTTATCATTTTTTTATGCAATCTGTTATATAACAATTGTATATTGTTTATGGTATAATTATGTTATACTAAAGGCATTCACATATTTGATGTTTATTTTCTTTATAATAGACAGTCCCCCGCTCTCTGTAGGGAACTGTCGTTTTACCGTTCATAAATATATGTAAAATAATTTTAGGAGTGTTGTTGTTTGTTTAAAGATAATCGGTTCAGAGGCGTTACTAAAGATGATTTGCGCAAAGATTTAATTGCAGGGATCACTGTAGGGGTCGTTGCCATTCCACTTGGTATGGCTTTCGCTATTGCATCTGGTGTTAATCCCGAGTATGGAATATATACAACGATTATTGCAGGTTTAATTGTCGCCTTGATTGGTGGCTCCCATTTTCAAATTGCCGGGCCTACAGGGGCATTTATCCCAATCTTACTTGCGATTGTTTTGCAATATGGATATGAAGATTTATTAATAGCTGGAATGCTTGCTGGAGTAATGCTAATTATAATGAGTTTATTTAAATTCGGAAGCCTTATTACATACATTCCTAGATCTGTAACAATCGGATTTACTTCAGGTATTGCGGTTATTATTTTTACAGGTCAGCTGGAAAATCTTCTAGGTTTAGAAAACCTTGAAAAGAAACAATACTTTCATGAAACTATGCTCGAAATTTTAAAACATATCGGTTCGATTAATATTTATAGTATTATCGTCGCTATTTTAGGTTTACTTATTATCATCTACTTACCTAAATTATTTCCAAGAGCTCCGGTCTTATTAGTAGCTTTAGTTGTTCCAGCCATCTTGAGTGTTATAATATTCCCTGGAAATCTCGCGACAATTGGAACAGCGTTCGGTGGAATACCACAATCGTTACCCGGGTTCCGTTTGCCTGAATTTACATTCGATAAACTGCTCTATTTATGGGGACCTGCTTTCGCTATTGCGATGTTGGGTGGAATTGAATCGCTCTTATCTGCAGTTGTTGCTGATGGGATGACAGGCAAACGACACCAATCAAATAAGGAGTTATTTGGTCAAGGTGTTGCTAACATTGTTACCCCATTTTTTGGTGGAATACCTGCAACTGGGGCAATTGCTAGAACAGCAACAAATATTAAAAGTGGCGCAGTCAGTCCGTATTCCGGTATTTTCCAAAGTGCGTTCGTTCTTTTAACATTAGTATTATTCGCACCATATGCTTCTCATGTTCCGCTCGCAAGTATGGCACCTATTTTAATGGTCGTTGCCTTCAATATGAGTGAATATAAAACATTTGCATCTATATTGAAATTGAGAACTTCTGATTCACTTGTGCTCGTTACTACTTTTTTATTAACTGTATTTGTCAATCTTACCGTTGCAGTTCCAGTTGGTCTACTACTAGCAATGGTGTCTTTTGTAGGTAGGATTAGCCAAGTACTTGAAGTAGAAAATATTACACCCGATAAGTATGTAGATGAAAATGGTACATCGATCGATAATATGGATGAGTATGTTTGTCCAAAAATCGCTAGTTTTACAATTCGTGGTCCGTTATTTTTTGGAGCAGCAGATCGCTTTGAGTCAACTTTATCCAATTCAATTCGTAAACGGCCGAGCGTACTTATTTTGAAAATGCGTCACGTTTCAATGATAGATGTTACAGGTGTATCAAACTTATCTACTTTAGTTAAAAATTTCATTAAACATAATGGGACTGTAATGGTAACAGAGTTAAACGAAACGTCTTTAGACATGCTAAAACGAAGTGGATTGTACGATACTATTGGTTCTAAAAACTTCTTTTCACAAACATCAGATGCAATTAACCAAGCGTTAGACATGATCGATACGAAGAAATGTCCTTATTGCTCTAAAAATTCAGGTGAAAACTGTCGAATGTTTAATAAAGTAATGTCAGAGCAAAACGAATTGTAAACAAGAGGGGGGTTGCAGTATTACTTTTCTTGTAAAGCAATTAAATTTATGTTGGTATAATAATCCCTATTTATATGTTGGAGGTGAAGATTTGAAAGCTTCACCCCAATTTGTATCAGAGCTGTCATGCTCTTAGCAATTAG
>JAPFCO010000359.1 GCA_026169505.1 Pseudogracilibacillus sp. | reverse complement strand
CTCTTACTACTTTTAGTATAAAGCATTTTAATTTAAAAATGAAATGAATTGTTGGCGGATAACCTAAACATTTAGTATGATAAGTATGTTCGACTATAAATCTTTGAAAAGGTGTTTTAGTGAGGGGAATCTATGGAAACTAATTTTAGTATTATTCATAATTGGATTGTAACGAACTATGAAGCAGGTAATGGCAGTTTTTATAACTTTTTGTTTAACAATATATTTTGGACATTTTATTTTTTAAATACTATTTTTGGAATAGCAGCATATAAATTTGGTTTTGCTAAGCAGTTACCATTATTAAAGTCAATTTTCGTTTATGTTATGTTAATATTGGGAATGTTTATTATAACTATTTTTAGTATTGTGCGATTGCCGATGACGGAATCGTTAATTATTATTTCAATTGTGCTAGGGATTTACCGCTATCGATTATACAAGGATAGACAATCTAGAAGTGAAGAACATCTTACCTAATTAGGCAAGATGTTTTATTTTTGTCTTTTTGATTGTCTTTTATCTTTGTTTTTTGAACTATATAAATGAAAATTTCCTGTCTCATGTCTTTTGTTTGTCTTTTCAGCGATGCGGTCATGACAGTTATTACAAAGATACGAAGAAATACGTCGATTCATTAGTCGTTTTGCTTGAAATGAGTTTACATCAATATCTTCTATTTGATCACATATTGCACATTGTACATTCATATTATTCACCTCTAATAACCCTTCGTATATTTAATTATAACATAATGATTAATAAAAATCGTAACGGGTATGTTATATACGTAAGTCTTTTTAGCAGATAAGGAATTTTAAAACCTTCCTTCCTGCTTTAAGCGTAACTTAGCTTTCGCCATCAAGGCTTGTACACCAGAGTGTGAGGGTTTTAAGAAAGGAGGTCAACTGTGAAGAAAAGATATATGATTCCAGTAGTAGGGGCAGTAGCTTCCGCAGGTATAGGTTATTTATTAATGAAAACAGGTAAATCAGATGAACGAACGACCTTTGTGGACACCTTAGCGCAGGCTGGTATGCCTGATCAGTTAAATGCAGATGATAATGACCAATTAGAAAATGCAAAAATGGTTTCGGAAGGATCGCAGTTTGGGGTACAATATTTTAACCAATCATTAGAAGACGAGATGAAAGAATTGGATGAACAAATAGAAAGATAACAAAAACAGGTGCCTTTGATGTGCACCTGTTACTTTATTATCTAATCGAATGTTGTTCTTCATCATCCCGTACTTCTTGTTCAGGTAATGGGGCTTGATCAGCCTCGTTTTCTCTTTGAATATTGTCGTCAGGAGGAGAGGTAGGCATGTACCGTCCGACTATATCAGCAAGTTCATCCACGATACCTTGAACAGGATGACCTTCGCGTAGGTTGTTACCCATTTCTCGGATTCGGGTCATCATATCCGCATCAGCAATAACGACCGCTGTTCGACCATACGGATCATGTTGTAACGCTTCACCGACAGAATATTTAATGGTACCTACCCGTTCTCTTTTAGTCATTTCATCGATATCAATCCCAACGACAGCATAGGGTCCTGCTACGATAGCAGCTGCATCATTTACATTTGGTACTTTAGTAGCGATTGTTGCTAGATGTGAAGCAATTTGTTCATTCGAAAGTGTATGATTATCTTGGTGATTTATAGGCTCCACATTAGTTTGTTGTTGCGTTTTGTTTTTTGGCTCAGCTTCATTTTGACTACAGCTTACGCAGAGAATAAGGGTAAACGTAATGAGATAGAGATGACGCATAATGAACCATCGCACTCCTTTACATAGTGACATAGTGTAATTTATTATTTGCAAAGGAGTTCATTTTATACATCATTTACTCTTTTAAATGCAAAAGATAAAAAATAAAAGAAACTGCCCTTTAAGTCCTGCAAGCTTAAAGTTAAAACTTTTCACTCTAACTTTAAGCTTGCAGTATCTTATCAGCAGTTTCTTCTAATGATTGTTATGCGATTGTAATGGTTTTTACCCCTTTAATAGGATTGGCTTGATTTGTTCCATCTCCAAAATATAAGTGGACAGGGCCATCTTCTTTAAGTGGTTTACCATCAACTGCAAATAATACATACGCATCGATTAATTGTTCAATGGTGATAATGACATCATCTTCAGTTGTTTGTAAAATAGCTGTCTTCGCTTTATCTTGAATTTCGGCGTTTTTGATAAACTCCCCAATGGGCATAACGAAAGAATGTTTTAACGCTTGTTCTTTCTCATAACGATTTAATGATTTGTTCACCGGTGGCTTTATTTTAGTTTTAAAATAAAGTTCTTGATCAAATAATTCTGCCTTTTTTCTTAATGGATCCTCTTCAGGTTCTTGCTCCTTCTGAGTAAAAGCTTCTTCTAATATGACCTTCCGATCATCAAAAATCCATACAGAAGCATCTAGTGTAATTGGGTATGTAACTTTCCCTTTCAATTGAATAATCATCATTTCACCTCATACATGGGCCGAAGCCAATTTAATATCAACAGGAATCAATTTCATAATTACAAAAAACAGCCCCTGCGCTACAATATATAGTTAAGAGCGTTCCAACGAAACTACATAATGTAGCGCCGAAGCGATAAATCTATCTTATGAAATTGATTAAACAATTCTCCTTATTAAGGATAACAAAGAAAGTAGATAATTTCACTCTAATTGTTCAAATAAAGAATGATATGATTAAATAGAATATATAATAGAAGGGGAGGACATTATTTGCTACGAAACATAAGACATCTATTACTTGTACTCATTTCCATTTTACTGATTAGTTACATCCTTATTCATTACTCTACATATTTATTTTATGTTTTGGGGTTGCTTATTCAAGTTGCTGGCTTATTTATTTCCATTTATTTATTATTATTTGATAATCGAGGTACAAATTCTAAGGTAGCCTGGATTGCTATTATTATTCTCTTACCTGTTCTTGGTACATTAAGTTTTTTCTTTTTTGGTCGCAACCCACATCAGCGGAGATTTACATCGGCTCAATATACCGAAATGAATAAACTAAAAGATAGGCTCCGGGAGCTCCCTCGACCGAAGATAGAGGAAACCCCTGATTTATCGCAACGAATCGGTCATTTGACTGATTACGTCCCTTTTGACGGAAATGATGTTAAAATATTAACAAATGGAGAAGCTACTTTTCATGCCATTTTAACGGAATTAGAAAAAGCAACAGAGCATATTCATATACAATATTATATTTTTCGTCAAGATATTATTGGAACTCAGATTCGTAATATGTTAATTGAAAAGGCAAAAGCAGGTGTAGAGGTACGTTTCATCTATGATGATTGGGGTACTAAATTGAGGCAAGGTTTTATAAAGCCACTTCTTGAAGTGGGAGCTGAGGTAGAAGCTTTTGATCCAGTTTATTCTTTTTGGATTGCTAGAACAGCTAATTTACGCAATCACCGTAAGATCATCGTCATTGATGGGCAAATTGCATTTACAGGTGGGTTAAATGTAGGAGAGGAATATCGTTCTAATACGGAAGATTTTTCGTTTTGGCGCGATACACATCTGCAAATAGAAGGAACTGCTGTTAGAGCGTTACAAGAATCTTTCTTACTGGATTGGGTATACACGAGAAACATGGAGTTAGCCGCTGATTGTTTTATTTCCCGTGCAGGGATAAAAAAATATTTTACGCCAGTTCCTGCAGGGGAGGAATGGGCACAAATTGTATATGGTGGTCCATACGATAAAGAAAGATTGGTCCGAGATTCTATGTTAGATTTAATCGATTCAGCAAAAACGTCTGTATCAATTGTTTCTCCCTATTTTGTCCCTGATGAAGAGTCATTATCTGTGTTACGTCGTGTTGCAATGAGTGGGATTGATGTGAAAATTATTTTACCTGGTAAAGGGGATCGTGGTGTTTCTTTTCACGGAAGTAATGCATACATAGAGACGATGTTAGAAGCTGGTGCAAAAATATATGCATATGATCTATCATCTTTTATTCATGCAAAAATAATGATAGTTGATGATGAAAAGGCAGCGATAGGGACAGCTAATTTCGATGTAAGAAGCTTTCGTTTAAATCATGAATTAATGGTTTTTTTATACGGAGAATCAGAGCCATTAGACCATTTGGTCACTAATTTTCACGAGGATGTGGAGAATAGCACACTATATACTTTAAAAGAAATGAAAGAAAAAGCAATTATACAGCGGTTGAAGGAACAATTGGCCAGTTTGTTCTCGCCAATTCTGTGAAATCGCAACTTTAGCCAGTTAAGTGTTTGCAATTTCTCTAATATAACGATATATTATTCTTAGAGATACTAACAAAGTTTTTTTCTATCGTTTTTATCAATGTCTAAAGACATGAGTAGATACGTTTGAATATATGTGTGACGGAGGGAATGAAGTAAATGCCTCAAATAACGATGAATCAACGGGAGAAAGCTACTGCATTACTAAAGGCTGATGCGGATCAAATTCTGCGTTTAATTGAAGTGCAGATAGATAATTTAATGACACCACAATGTCCATTATATGAAGAAGTGCTAGATACTCAAATGTTTGGATTATCAAGAGAAATAGATTTCGCTGTTCGTCTTGATTTAATCACAGAAGAAGAGGGACGAGACCTGTTAGATAACTTAGAGCATAAACTAACAATTTTACATGAAACAGCGGAAAACGCTCTTCAAAATACAATACCATTTAAAAAATGAATAAACATTAGGGAACCTTGCTTATTAATTAAGGCAAGGTTCTTCTTTTATCCAGATTACTAATGGTGCGGATGTGATTCATTACTGCAATTAAGAGTAAACATAAGTTGCTTATTTGAATGATATAAATATAGTAAAATAGCAAAAAAACATTTGATATTTTTTAAAAATTAATGTAAGGTATTTAATTAAAGTGAAATCCTGCTCTAGCATTTATCATTCATATGCAATATAATGTTGTAATGTAGTGTAAGAAGTAAACCAAGTGGGGTG
>JAPFCO010000300.1 GCA_026169505.1 Pseudogracilibacillus sp. | reverse complement strand
TCAAAAAACATCGCTGCAAAAGCGTCTTTTGACTTTGAATTAATACTTGCTTCATAACGCATCCGAACTAACTCTTCGTCTTTTGCTGCTTTCTGGTCATAGGAGAACAGTTCAATTAATTCCCGCATGGATTGAAGACTAGGCTCGTAACCCCATACGCGATCCAAACCATAGGACAATTCATGTTTAACCCCAACAGTACCCATTAAAATTAACTTCTTTACTAAATCAGGTCTTCTATATGCCACATGAAGTGCCATCGCACCACCGAATGAATTTCCTACCAAATATACTGGTTCATCTGATACCGTTTCAATAAAACCAATCAGGTGATTGACCCATAAATCTAATGTATATTGGTCTTTCGCAATTTTATCTGTATCACCAAATCCGACAATATCTGGTGCAAATAAATGAAATGATTCACTCAGACGTGGAATAACTAATCGCCAATTAGCAAATGCCGACACTCCTGGTCCTGATCCGTGGATTAAAATCATTTTCTCTTTGCCTGAACCTTCTTCATGGTAATGGGTATTAATCCCATGAACCTCCATATATTTAGAACTTATTTGCAAGTAAAGCCCTCCTTTTAAATTTAGATAGCAAGAAAGAAAAGCACTGAAGCTCTTCTTTCTCGCTATTAGTAAATGAATGATTATTTCACAGCTTCTTTGCTTTTAATTGGTGTTCCATATTTGAAAAACTCTTCTGGTAAGCTAGATCCATGCCATAAAATAGCCCTTTCCGTATCTTCACCTTTCCATTCCACTGTTTTCCAATCTGGATCAAAGATAAGATACCCTGAATCTCCAAATAGTTCGACACGGTTTCCACCTGGTTCAAAAACATACATACACGAAGCTTGGGATACACCATGTTTGATTGGACTTACTTCAATTTCGTAACCGTTATCAATTAATAAATCAGATACATCAGATAAGTTCTGTGGGTAACCATACCAGTAACAAATATGGTGGAGACGTCCTTCTTCTTCTAATGCATCTCCCATAATAGCGACATCATGAGCTAGATTAGAAACACTTAACCAAGCTGCAACATCTTTATTATCATCATCTAAAATACGCTCACGCACATTGAACCCTAATGCTTCTTCCAAAAACTCAACGTTTTTA
The DNA here is from genome assembly GCA_026169505.1 of Pseudogracilibacillus sp. Classification (GTDB taxonomy): domain Bacteria; phylum Bacillota; class Bacilli; order Bacillales; family Amphibacillaceae; genus Pseudogracilibacillus. The sequence goes on along the minus strand of JAPFCO010000300.1, from coordinate 5,981 downwards.
TTTGTCTCTTTTGCCAGTAAATTAATATGATCTAATCGACGTACTGGAACACCACGTCCCGGTCTTTTCTGTGGACGATTTAATAAATTCGTTTTCTGATCGTCTGTAGCTTCATAATAATCTACATCCCAGAATATTTCCATTTTATGACCATCTGGAGATCGGAATTGATATGCACGTCCATGACCAATATCCCCATCAATCCAACCAATTCCATAGCCCATCTTTTCAATTGCTTCCACTCGACGCTCAAGTGCTTGTGGAGTTCTACTTCTAAATGACATATGTCCTAAACCAACTTCATCATGTTCCGTTATAATTAATGTATTATGATAATGATCTTCGTAAGCACGCATATAAACCGATTTCCCTTTTCGACTCGCCACTTCCATTCCTAACATATCACGAAAAAATGCTACTGATTCCTCTAATTTCGGACTGTAAATTTCAATATGTGCCAAATGTGCAATATCAAAAATAGGTTCTTTTATCATTTTATATTCCTCCCATATAAGTTTTTAACTGTAAATAAACATACTGATTTACCACATTGGATGACCATCAAATCCAAGTATTGTTTTTCCGTAAGCTACCATTGAGTCATCATACAGATGTGTTGGATGACAAGCAACGGCAATGATATCACGAACAAACCTCTCTGAATGCTCACTCTTATAGATAGAATTACCACCAAGTGTTACTAAAATCTGTGTCGCTGTTTGTGAAGCAATTCGAGCGATATGCCCTCGCATTGCAAATATTTCTTCGCTCTCCTCTTCCTCTAACACTCGAATACCATTTTCTTGATAATACTCTAATTTATCCATATGTTCCTTAGCGACCGCTTTCAAAGCATTTAGCTTCATTTTAAATTCACCGAGTGTCCGTTGAGCACTGCTATTGTCTTTTTCATTCGCATTATTGTTATACACACGCACACGTCTTTTTGTCTTTTCTTCAAAGTCGTTCACAAGACGTTCTAGTCCTCCTAGTAAAACATGTTGGAATCCAGAGAAAAAGTAGATTAAATAAGGTACATTGAAAAGTTGATAGTCTTTATCATAGTTCCCCTCTGGTGAAGTAGCACCTTCAACTACCCTTTTCACTTGAAAAACATATTTTGCTGGAACATATATATCATCTACTTTAACTCCATGACTTCCTGTACCACGTAATCCGATCGGATCCCAATTTTTAACGATCTCTACATCCTTTTTATGAACGATATATAAACCTAACTCTGGCTCGGAACCATCTCTCATTTTGTGAATCGCTCCTAAAGCTATCCAGTCAGACCATAATACGCCACTACAGAAATTCCAATGACCGCTAATCCGGTATCCTTCTCCATCTGGATCATCCGTTACTTTACCCATCGGGGCAAAAACATCTGCTAATAAAGCATCACTTTTATATATTTCATCTCGGCCTTCTTTTGGTAAAAACGCAGGCCATGTATCGTGAATAATCGCAAAATAAGTAATCCATGCAGCTGACACATTATAATTTGCTACTGTTCGTATAATGTCTCCAAACGTATGAAAATCTAGTTCTTGACCACCATATTCTTTCGGTCTATGAAGCTTTTGAAATCCAGCTTCTTTAATTTTCTCAGCTACTATATCTGGCAGCTGAGCATCTTCATCAGCTTGTAATGCATGTTTTTCTGCTAATTCACCAACCTCTTTTGCCTTTTGCAATAGTTCTTCTCTATTCAATGTTCTTTGTAAGACCTCTTCAGGTATCGTTACCAATTCAATTCCTCCTTGTTTGTAATCGCTTACTTATTGATTTCATTATATTTTTCTTTGATTCATTAAGATAGCTATTTTACATACGGATATTTTTATTTTTTAGAACAATACATGTTAATTGAATATTTTAAATACTATAACACCATATTATGACAAGCTTTTACTCTAATAGTTTATTTTACATCATGCTATAAAAGTAAGTTGAACAAAAAAATGAGTAGAAACCGGTCAAATAAATAACTAGTTTCTACTCAGATTTAGTTTAATCAATTTCATCATTACCTATATCAGCATGATGAAATTCACTCAGTTGTTTTGTTAAAACTTAATTTTTCCTTTTGCCTTTAACACATTTAATGCCATATAAACGGAAAAAACGCTTTTTGTGTCATCTAAGTCAATTTCTAATAGATCACTAATTCTTGATAACCGATATCGTAATCCACTTATCGACATCGAAATTGCTTTAGCTGTATGGTTAATATTAATTCCATTTTCTACAAATGCATAAAATGTTTTTATTAAATCTAAATTTTTATCCTCTTTTAGTAAGTCACCTACTTGTTTATCTACAAATCGGTTAATTAATGTTTCGTCTGGTATTTGAAATAGAAGACTTTCAATCCCTAAGTCTTCATAATATAAAATTTTCTCCTGCGGGTTTTTCGCTTGTAAAGCTGCCAATGTTTCTTCATATAATATATTTATTTGATCAATATGTTGTACAAGTGAGCTAACACCTATATAAAATGTATAATTCGTAAAGCGATGGAGCGCATGTTTTAGCAATTGATGAATAAAAGTCGATTGCTTCATCGTTAGCTTTTCGAAAGTAGCATATTCTACTAAAATAATGATTCTCCCGGATTTTTGTGTGACAATCACATTAATCCGTCTCTCTCGGAAAAATGAATGAAGATGACTCATTAATTTTTCGTTCACTTCGACTTCATTCGTTAAATTCGAATTATTAATACCTCTTTCTACTGTAAGCATCCAATAACAATCATTCGGGTCAAACTGAAGATAACGAGCATGTTTATACAGTTCTTCTTTCTCCAATCTACCTTCCAATACATCACTTAGAAAACTACGCCTTATGTTTAATTCTGTATTTACTTTAATATTCTCATTCAGTAAGATAATCGATGCGGTTAGTGAAGCTTGGTCAATGATCATATAATCCAAATCATCGGGAGTGGTATTATTTTGAAAAATAAAAGAACAATAACCTTTGATTTTCTCTTCAAAATAAATTGGGGTTCTTAGAATGCCTGTATCAGCAGATATTTGTATAAAACTAGTACTCATCACAGGGGTTATAGTGTTCAAATCTATCTCTAGCATTACTTCATCCGACTTCTCTATTATGTCATGATCTTCATTTTCAATAAATGTCGGCAAACCAGTTGTATGATATAGGACATTTACAATTCGTTGCAGTCCATTTTTAGAAAGCAATTCCGAAATTAACTGTCGATGAATGTCATATGTCTTACTTAAATTATCTCGTTCATGTTTTAATTTTGCAGTTATTTCATCTAATTCTTGAATCATACTAGTCGATTGATAATATCGATACTCATTTTCTAAACTGTCTCCGTATTTTTCCATTGGCATACAAATGACTTCACAGTGATCATGTCCCATCGCACTGCATTTTGTTTCACTTACAAGTATCGGTCTGTTTAAAACAGTTGATAAATAACCACTCGCATAACCACACATCGTATGGCAAACTGGTTGATCACTGTGATCACTACATTTTAAATATTCATCCACTTCAAAGGAATTATACCAGGATACATAAACTGCTTCTAAATCATCTTCCTCATCATATGTCAGATCATCGATGATGACGTCATCCACATATCCATGCAACTTGTGCAAACTAGGTCCAGACCTAATCAAATCAAGTTCCGTTTCCCATTGAAACGTTAATGCCAATTCACCGTCACTTACACCATTATGCCAACCATATCGAATGAAAATTCCTTTGGAACGATCTTTCCCTACAGTGGTGGTCAGCTCTTTTTTTAATGCCATGATCGATGTAATGGGGATAGTAATCATTCGTTCATAAAAGGCGTCTAAAGCCTCGTTCTTAGGTAATTGAAACACTTCATTTATATGAATATTACTTTTTTCCATCCAATTCACTCCTCAAAAGTAATTGTTATTTGAATAAATGACATGTTTTACACTAAAAAAAGTATAAATTGCTATTTTTCATAGGATTCTATTTATTTTGACAAATGATACGATATAGTTATTCGAATGTAAAACGCATAAGCTGCAAGGGAAATCATTTATTATACTTGTTAATAGTTGGTCATTTTAACAAAATACTTTTGACAGCGATTACATTTGCAGTATTTACTAACATTGATGTTTTTAAATTGTAAATGATTATATCATACAAAAAGTTAAAAAGAAAAGTGATTCTTCCCTCTTATGCGATTGATTACCTTTATTTTAAATGCAAAGGAGAGTGTACTATGTCTAAACGTTACGAAAGGATGAGTTAGTTTTGACATATTGACGCACCTATTACGTATAAATGTTGCATCCGTTTGATGGATAAAAATAGTATGTAAAATATTAAAGGAGGAGTTTATCATGAATGATCGTTTATTTAGAAATGCTATGGGAAGTTTTGCAACTGGGGTTACTGTAATTGCCACGGAGACAAAGGGAGATACGCTCGGAATGACTGCAAATGCCTTTATGTCTCAGTCATTAAGTCCAAAGCTAATTATTATTTCTTTAAAAAATGATGCTCGGATGTTAAATCATATTAAAGAAAGTGGTCAGTTTTCTGTTAATGTGCTATCAGAAAAGCAACAAGATTTATCGATGATTTTTGCTGGTCAAGTAAAGACAGAGGAAAGAGTTGTATTCGATTATCTAGATGAAAAGCCCGTCATCCCTAACGCAATCGCACAAGTGGCCTGTAATGTTAAATCAACGTATATCGAAGGGGATCATACGATTTTCATTGGTCAAGTAACAGATATTCATTTAGAAGAGGGAGAACCACTTATTTTCTCCAAGGGGAAATATTGTTCATTAGAAAAAGCAGCTCTTGCTAGTTCTTAATTTTCATCAAAAAGAGGGAGTGAAAATATCTTTATGCAAACAATTTATTTAGATTCTAGCAATCTTGAACTTTGGAAATACCATTCCAAACCGAATGTGATGGCATTAGGATTTTTCGATGGTATTCATAACGGTCATCAAAAGGTAATTCAAACAGCAGCGAACATTGCTAAAGAAAGGAATATTTCTCTTGCGGTTATGAGTTTCTTTCCACATCCTAAAACGGTATTAAGCAAAAACAATGAAACGTTTGATTATTTAATGCCACTTGCTAAAAAGGCTTCCATTATGGAATCTTTAGGAGTTGATACTTTTTATATTGTGACATTTGATAAAGATTTTCTTTCGCTCCCTCCAGAACAATTTGTGGCTAAATATTTACTTGATATGAACACGCTTCATGCAGTGGCGGGGTTTGATTTTTCATACGGTCATAAAGGTGCTGGCACGATTGACCGGATGAAAATGGACGCATTCAATCAAATGGACGTGAGTAAGGTGGATCAAGTCGAGTTTCATAGCAAAAAGATCAGTTCCACTTGGATACGTCAACTTGTTTCCAACGGGGAAATGGAAATGCTAGCACATATTCTTGGTAGATATTATGAAACTGCAGCGTATTGGAATGGGTATTGTCTCATACGCTCCCCTTACTTTATGCTACCTGCCCAAGGTGTTTATGAAGTAGCGATGAGCATACGGGGAAATGTTCGGAATACCACTGTCATGGTCTCTAGCGAACAAAACGAAATGTATGTATTAGATCATAAAAGCGAACTTCTACTTCTAAATGAAGAAGTAGAAGTTACTTGGCTAAGCAACGTACAGACAGAACAATCATTTCAAACTGAAAAGGCATTTACCGTATAACCACTAGGAGGTCACTCAATGAATATAACAGAAGCTGTTGATGCACTGCTTAGAGCAGAAAAAACAAAGGAAACGATTGATCCTTTTACTTCACATACAGCAATCACAAAAGAAACAGCATATCAAATTCAATTAGATTTAATTCATCATAAAGTAACGAACGGCGCAAAGGTAGTTGGTAAAAAGATCGGATTAACGAGTAAAGTCATGCAGGAGATGCTTGGTGTTGATATTCCTGATTATGGTCACCTACTCGAC